>NZ_DEXN01000006.1:197514-197898 GCF_002364155.1 Alcanivorax sp. UBA3183 | reverse complement strand
CCCGCCGAAGCGGGTTTCTTGGTATTGGGTTCTGTTTACTGCTTCCTAAAGTAATCCTCGCAATGCGGCGCGGCCAACCTTAGCGATTCATCTCTAACGAAATCCGATGCGTGATCTTCATCGCCCAGGGGGATAACAGTGACTCCGCTGGGCGACTCATTCACCATGGCAAATGAGCCATCCGAAAAATACAGCTTCTCTTCCACCAATTTGGCCTTACCTACTGCGTCGCGATGATTCCACGAGTGACAGGTATCCACATAACCATCCGCCGCGATATGCATCGTCATAACGTATGGCCCTAGCCCGCCCGTCCATGTCCCTACAGCATAGTCAGGCGCGGGCTCCGCTGTGGCGTGGACGTACTGATTGGAATCCATCGGG
>NZ_DEXN01000006.1:197108-197427 GCF_002364155.1 Alcanivorax sp. UBA3183 | reverse complement strand
CCCAGCCAGGGGCGCAAGCAACCAGCAGAGGGAGAAAAAGGATTATTGTTCGCATGTCGGGTCACTTTCTGTTTGTCATTCCTGCTAAGGCTCTACCATTTCGACTGCCCGGGTCAATCAGAACATAATCCAGGTTGTTCACCTTGTCACCGATCTCATCCATGACCGCTTCTGCTAACTGCTGCGCATCTAATCCGCTGACGTCACCAGCAAAAATAAACTGGATTGGGGCTTCGGCCTGGCCTTGGGTCTGAACTGGCGCCGGGGCCTGTGGCGCCCCGCCCTGCTGCCCAAAAGGATCAGAGAAAGAGCCCCCGCC
>NZ_DEXN01000006.1:165917-197064 GCF_002364155.1 Alcanivorax sp. UBA3183 | reverse complement strand
GAAAGAGCCCCCGCCAAGGCCGCCACCGCCCCCGCCGCCAGAGACACCCGGGCCCGCCCCGCCGCCACCAACAGCAGCTTCAGCCAAACCAGTTGCGGCAATTAAACCAACCTGAATTTTCCCCCATGTCATTATTTTTGCAGCAGCAGGAGGGCCGGCAATTGGCCCCAGCTCAGCTACGGCTCTGGTTGCAGCCGTTAGTGTGTTAACCCATGCAGCAGCAGCAGAGAGCCCTTTCTGTACACCAAGAACAACGAGCGCTACAGCCTTGTTTTCTCTAGCGAAAACGCTCAGAAATCCAAGCCCTTGCTGGAGTGCTGCGTATCGCGCTGACCCAATCATTGCGTTTGCAGCCTGCTCTCTTTTTACATCACGATCCCTCAGTGACTGCAGTTCGTCGTAATACTCTTGATTTGAGGCCAGCATCAGCTGATTTGCCTCATCCTCATCAATTTTCTTCTGTTCAAGAGATTCGAGAATAATCTCACGCCGAGCTAACAGGTCCTCTTCAAGCAGAGTGCGCTCGGTTGCATATCGCTCCTGCACTTCTCCCAAGGATGCCTGTAACTGGTCAGATTCTTGCCGGGCAAGCTTCTGCTGTTCAGTCAATGCCTCATGTGCATCAATCTGAGCATATAAAGCTTGAGCAGCATTCAATTGTGACTGGGTGGCACCCTCATTTTTCAGCCTGTACAAATCCGCTTCTGAGGCGGTCATGCCAAGGGTTTCGGCCTCCAGTCGCAGGGCCTCGATGCGCTTCTGGATGGCGTCGGAACCGCCTTTGCCGGCCCCCAAGGCCGGGGGGGGGCTGGAAGAGGACTGATCAGGGGAAGAATCACCCCCTGAGCCGATAAGGGGATTGTTCTGCTGCCTTTCACGGGCATCAGCAATCTGCTGCTCAATACCGGCAAGGGCCGCCCTGAGTTCGTCCTCGCTCCACCACTCCACGACTCCGTCAGGGCCGAAGAGGCGCAGCCGGTCCAGTGAGGCAAACAGGTCTCCATCCAGCTGATCCCTGATCTGCTGGGCCTGCTCTTCCAAGCGGATAATGTCATCGCCGCCAACCCCGTTATACCGCGCTGCAAGCTCCTCGGCTGCCCACTTGGTAAACTTGACCCCTTCGGCGGTGGCCTCCGCCAAGAAACCTGCAAGCTGGGCCACCGATGTTCCCAGGGTAACCATGCTTTGCTGGAATCCGGGGTCAGTAACGATGCTGCGAAGGTCATCAATGGCGGAGACAAACTCGCTGGTATCGGTCTGGCCGAAGGTGACAAGCAGGTCATTGCGAAGCTGCTGCAGGGATTGGCCCACGGTGCGGGGCATTTGCTGGAATTCGCGGTCAATGCTGTCTGCGGTGGACAGCAAGGCGGTGGTGATGGCTTCAGCGGTAATCTTGCCATCGGCGCCCAACTGCCGAAGTTCGCCAATGGTGACACCCAGACCTTCAGCAATGGCCCGTGCCAACCGAGGGCTGTTCTCCATCACGGAGTTCAGCTCGTCGCCCCGCAGGGTGCCAGAGGCCATACCTTGGGCAAGCTGACGGATTGCGCCCTCAGCCTCTTGAGCGGAAGCGCCCGACACGACAAATGACTGGTTCACCGCCTTGGTGATGGTGAATAGCTCTTCATTGGCCAGGTCAAGCTCTTCCGTAGACCGGGCCAACTTCGAGTACAACTGAACCGTTCCCTCGAGACTCCCCCGGGTGTCATTCGCCAGCTTGTAGCTTTCAGCAAATACCGCGTTCAGCTCTTCCTGGCTATCCGTGACAAGCCTTATTTGGCTGCGCAACTCGGTATAGGTGTCGGACGCCTGCACCAGCTCACGGACAAGCAGGCCGGCGCCGACTGTGGCCAACACGGTGCGAAGCCCACGATAGGCCCCGCCCAGCTGATCTGTAGCCCGGGTAAGCTGCTTTGTCTCGCGCTCAGTCTTTCCTGCGGCCGCATCAAATTTCTTGAGGCTGCGCTCCCCCCGGTCAAGGTCAGAGCTATCAACCGCCAGTACCAGTCTTGCCGTTTCGGTCATGCCACGCCTTCGCTCTGATTTGATCCAGACGGCGCAACACGTCCACCTCCCAGGGGAGAAGATGGATTTGCTTCAGTGCTGCCCAGTGATGGATCTCGGTGTAGGTGCAATCGCCCAGCTGACAGAACCACCCCCAGAGGTACTCCATACCTTCCGGGGGCGACTCAATCTTCAGGCTCTTGGGTTTCTTGCCGGTTTGCTTCCAGACCTGTTCCAGTCGCTGGCGCTGGCTGGTACCGGTCTTGGCGTCGGGTAAATCGAGGTCTATTTGCCCTTCCGCCCAGTCGTAGAGTCGCTGGACGGTTTCGTGAAAAAACGGGCATCGTTGGAGGCGTAGCGGTCGATCATGTCCCGCAGCTGGGGCGCCTCACGCAGAAGCTTCTGGACGTTTTCGGGGGTGCACTCCTCTTCAAAGGACCAGTCACCCACCAGGGCGGCGGTCAGGATCACTGTGCGATCCTCTGCTTTCACCTCGCCCTGGCCGGCAATAGCTGCCAGATCGGCCCGATAGGCCTCGGCCTTGGCTTTCTGGAAGCTGTCCGACCATTGAGACCGGATCACCAGATAGTGTTCGGTCTTTTCCCCTTCCGGGGTGCGCAAGGGCACCTTGATGCCCTCGTTCGCCTTATCCCGGGTGAAAAACGCATCCATCCCTACCATTACGCGGCACCTTTGGTGATTACGATTTGGCTCTCTTCGGTTTCATCAAAGAGGGCCATGATGTCCAGAGAAATGGTCACCTCGCCTTCGCCGCTCACGTCCGGCTGCCCGCTGTTGTACTTGATGCGCGGCAGTGTGAAAGCGTAGGCGTTGGTGCCATCACTCAGGGTGAATTCCAGGCTGGATTCAGTCTCGTTGAGGAACTTCTCGTAGAGCGCCTCGGATTCGAACCAGGCAGTGACGGAGCCGGAAAGGTTGGACTGGGCAATGCTCAGGCAGGCGGCAGTGTCAGAACCGACTGTAAACAGAGCTTTCAGGCCGTTTTCCAGGGTCAGAGACAGTTCGGTGATGATGGCGATGGCCGAACCGCCCTCCTCGATGGTTCCGGAGAAACTGTCAAACGGGCTGGATGTGGTCCCCGGGTCATAAGTGGCACCGGCGATAGCGGTCTGGGCCGGAGCATCCATGGAGCGACCAATCAGCCCGAAGTTGCTGGTGATAATCGCGTTCGGCGATACCGTCAGGTTCCAGGTGTTGAATTCGCAGCCCTTGTAGCGCAGGTACTGGCCAATATCGGCAAAGTGGCGCTCGATGGTGAATGGCCGGCGGACAACGCCAGCTTTCAGCTCATCGGTGCCTGCAGTAGGGGTGTCTACCTCCCACGTGCCGCAAAGCACCGCCTCCAGCATGGTGTCGAAGGCGCCGCCGTAGGAGAGCTCACAGTTGATGTCGCCACCGACCTGCTTGTTGCCATGGCGCATGTCAGCGATCTGCCGATCAGGGCGCAGTTCCTGAGACTGGATGGTCTCCTTGGTCAGAGCCAGCGTGGTGCCGGTCTGCCGGATGGGCGTAAAAACGGGAGTTGCCGGTGTGGTACCGGCAACAGATTCGGCCACCAGGGCCATAGAGTGGCGAGAGCCATTTGCAGGGCAGCCCATAGGGAACCTCCATCAAAGGGAAAGCCGCGTCTCACGACGTGGGCGTTTGGGCGTCTCACGACGGCCAATAAAAAAGCCCGCGATTGCGGGCCCAGGGAAATGTTCCCGGGTTCTCTCCCCCGGGAAGTCACACCACTCGATACTTCGCGCTGATCAGGCGCTTTTCTGCCCCAGGTGTCGGGGATCTTTGGTCCCAGTAGCTAGCTGGATGGCGCTGGTCTCTTTCTCACCCCAGTCCGCAAGGCTTCCCCCGGTGCGCGTCTCACCGGCTCGACCAAATCAATGCACCGCGCCCCCACGTCTCACGACGGTAGAGCGCAGCGGCTTTAACTGGTTTGAATTTCTGCAGAAACAGAGACGATGCTGGTGTACTTGCTGACTCGCTCGCCAATTGTATTTACCTGCATGTTGTTCACATCCACGCCAACCGAATACATATGGCCAGACTCTTCATGAAATTCCTGGATAGCCCTCTGGACCTTCTCCTGAAGGCATTTCAGCGACTTATCAATGGTGTAGCTCACGGTGTCGGCTCCATAAAAAAGCCCGCTCAGTGGCGGGCCGTGGGGTTTAGGCAAACGCCCGGTTGATCCAGGCGCTGTAATAAATCGTTATCGAAACGCGGCTCCAGTTATCCACCCGGCGCATCGGGCTGATGCCGCAAGAGCGAATCAGAACGCAGAGCGGGACGTAAACGCCGTACTCCTGGTCGATGAAATCCAGGTCCAGCGTTTCTGTTTGTGGTGGAGCCTCGAAACGGGCGCCAGCCTTGAACCGGGCGGCCACTTGATCGGCCTTTGCCAATAGCGGGCTGTCGCCGGTGTTCAGTGGCCAATTCAGGTCAATCTGGAAGACGCCATCGTGACGGTCTTGGCCGGTATCGCCCAGCGTAGCTACGCCCGGCTGTGCCGGCAGCACATGAACCCGCGCCCAAGGCGTGCCCGTCTCAGGGTCAAAGTCTTTGCCGGGCTTTGCCCAGGGCAGCCCAAAATCGCCGCTGATCCACGACTGAACCAGAGCGTTGCGAATATCGAGGAATCTCATACGCGGTTCTTCCGGGCTTCTTCTTCAAACAGGCGCTTAAACCGGGCCACGTTGCGGCGCAGCATGCCCTCCGGGGCCTTGGTGTGGGACCAGCCATCAAACTCAACGCGATAGGCGTAGGGCATGTTATTGCTGAGCATGGTGACACTGCCGCCCTGAATGGCCCGCACAATGGCTTCCATTTCGGCGGTGGTGGCACTGCCATCCTTGTCGGTGCGGCCATTCTCTGCCGATGCGGGGGAGCCTGTTGTGGTTTGCCAATCACCGCGCAGTCGGCCATCAAGCACCGGGGTGTCCATGATGACGGCACGAAACAGCCTCAGCTCAACGCCACGGGCAGTCTTTTCCATCGAGCGCCCGGCCTTCTGAGAGAATGACCGAACGTCCGAGGTAAAGCTCATTTTCGCACCTGAATCTCATGGAGAAGAGTTTGCCCAGCAGGGCGTAGGGTCTTGATCCGGATGATCGTCCACTCGCTGCCATCGACGGTGACCGAATCCGTTACAACAGGGTCAACGTCAAACGGCGCCAGCAGCAACTTGCGGTCGCTGGTGCGGATCTCGTTACCGGCGGCACGGGAATCACCGGCCTCTTTGGCTGAGTAGTTCAGCAGCACGCCGTTCGGGGTGAAGCTTTCCGGTGCCTGCCCGGTCACATCACCAGTGAGCGGATCTTCTGTGCCGCCCGTTACGCGGGTAATAGTCACCGGCTGGCCGAACTGCGCCAGAAGCCGCTGCGCTGTGGCCGCCTGTCTGTCGTAAAAGGCACTCATGCCCGGACAGCCAACAGCCCACGGGTTACCAAGAAATCAGCAAACTGCGCACGGCTGGGCCGCTCAGGGGCCGCCCACATCAGCTTGCCGGTGTTCTCGATTTGGCCATACTCCACTTCCAGAACGTCTACCTTCTCTTTTGTGACCGGACCTTGGCGCTGGTCTGGCGGGTTTGTCTGGTCGTTGAATATCTCAGCAGCCAAGGCCATCTGGCCATACTGGATCCGTGCGGGGATGTAGTTGTTGGCGATCAGCCGCCCATCAACCCACACGTTGGAGCGAGGCCACGCCAGCGCCTGGCCAGCGTTCGCCCGGTGGCCCTTCCACTTCATCACGTTCATCTGGACGGCAGCCTGGCGCAGCAAGGCTTCCTGCTCCGCCTCAGTTTCAGGCACGGTCACACCGTAGCGGGTGCCGTAATCAGCAAAATCAGCTGCCGTGGCGTAGCTTTCAGCGTCAGCCTTGCCTGTGCCGTCCTCGATGATAAGGGCCATGCCTGCTCCTGCATTCCGGCTTACCAGAATGCCTCAAATTGGGTAAATGAAAAGGGGGCAAATGCCCCCTTGTTCACTCGCCAGCTTTGTCAGCTGGTGCTTTCTTGGCTGGTGCTTTCTTGCCCTTCTCGGTCACCTTCGGCAGATCCTTTTCGGGGGCTGCATCTTTGCGACCATTCTCGGGCACAAAACGGGCATCCACAATACGGACGCCGGACTTCTGGGCCAGCGCCTTCACATCCTCGTTATAGCGAGTGAAGGGGCCGGGCAGATACCAAACAGGCGCTTTATTCGCCATGGGTCATTACTCCTTACTGAGCAGCGTCGCCAACAGCGATAACGCCTGCAGTGTGTTTCACAGAAGTGGCCACTTGGTCCCAGTTGGTGCCAGTCGCCAGCTCTGCGTCGGTGGGGGACTTGCCGCCGTTCGCTTCATCCCAGGTGTAACCTTTCAGGCCAAGGCCGAAGGTGTAATCCACCTGCATGGTGGTCTCGATGCGGTCTTTGCCGTTGCTGGTTTCGATGTTGCTGATCACATCGCCCCCGTCATGCACGATGGCCGCTGACTCAACCAGGCCCAGCACCTTCTGAAGGTCCGGGGTGCCCGCTTCGGACAATGCCGGTGCATCGGTGACAATCACCGCCTTACCCAGAATATCCACAACCTGGACGTTCTGAGCTTGGAACAACTGCGGGGTGTTGGTCAGGTTCTGGCCAATCAGCTTGTGATACACGGCGCCGGTCATCACGTTGGTGATGATGTTGCCGCTGTGGTCGCCAAACTTCGCATGTGCTGAGTTCAATGCGCCGTAATCCAGGCCAGCAGAGCCGGACACATCGTTGGTGGCATCGCTGTTGTTCTCGATGGCAGCAACCAGTGCCGCAATGGCCGTGTTCAGCTGGTCGGACATGAGCGCTTCCGCAAAGTTACGGCTAGCCACCTCAATGCCCTCTGCGGTCGGCTTGCGCAACCAGGTCAGCTGGCCCGGCTCAAACAGGATCGGGCCGAAACCACCGGCAACCTTCACGGAGCTGTGCTTCAGCTGGGTCAGGTCAGTGGCGGACGCGGAGCCATTGGCAGCGTAGCGGTCAACCCGACGCTGAGCACTGTGGATGGCTGCGAAGAAGGATTCTTGCAGGAAGTCACCATCGAAGCCTTCAGTGGTCAGGCGGATGGAGTTGCGGCTTGCGGCGTTAAATTTTTCCACCATCTGGGCCAGCGTCTCGATGGTTGCCGGCATGATGTACTGGTTAAACACCTGCATATCGGAAAGTGCCATGATTTGTTACCTCAATTATTCAGTTCAGGGAAACGGTTTTTGATTGCGGCTGTACGCTCGGAACGATCACCGCCCAAGCTGCCTTTTGTTGCGGCACCGCCGCCATTACCGCCCCCGCTGGCACCGCCACCAGAGGCCTTGGAAGCAACAATCAGCGGCGCAAAGGCCGGATCGTTGCTGAATTCTGCTTTCAGTTCGTCCACGGTCATCGCGCTGGGTTTGCCCTCGGCATCCAGCACTACGGTGGTCGGCTTGCCGTCGCGAACCTCCATGGACAAGCGGCTGGTCAGGTGCGGCTGGAGCGCCTTTGCGCTGCCCTGCACTGCAATCTCGGCAGCAATGCCGGACGCCACACCCGTGACCATTTGCTCCTTGAGCCAGGCCTGATGCTGTTCGACCTCGCCTTTCAATTCGGTTTCACGCTTTGACAGCTTTTCCTGCCAGCTCTTTTCCAGTGCATCCACGTCGCCGGCCTTGCGGCTTTTGTCGTCATTGATAGATGCCAGCTGATCCTCCAGCTCCTTCATGCGCTTGGCGGCTTCCTGTCGCTCCTGCTTGGCGGTTTTTGTTTCGCCCAGCAGTTTTTCCTGGTGCTCTTTCAGGCGGGCGTTCTCGGCCTGAATTTCGGTGATTTGCTCCGGGGTCAGGCTGCCGCCGCCACCGTCACCGCCTTCGCCACCGGCGCCTTCACGTTTAATTTGGGGGATCTTGTTGATAAGCATTGGTCACTGACCTCTTGGTTTACCCACTGGGTTAAACCCCCGCCCGCTCGAATGCCTGCGGCTCAAGCGCCCGCATTTCGTTAAGGGTTAGGGGTTGGAAATTTCGATCTAGCTGCAGCTGCGCGAAACGCTCTGCATTGATGCCGCCATTGCGAAGCAACTTGCCCCGCGTTGGCCCTATTGCTGAATCCTGGAAGGCGGCCGGCTGTCGTTTCAGCCACTGGTAATACGTCAGGTCGGCGTCTACATAACCGTTTACGCTGGAGCGGGTGGCATCCTTGTCCAGGAAGTCCAGCCCGTCATCCAGCTCAGCCACTGTGGTAGAGCGGCAGCCGATATGCAGCGGCGGCATTGGTCCGTCGCCCACCTCAAACGTCTGCCCATCAAGGCTTCGACACTGTGTTGTGGTGCGACTGTCCAGCGTAGAAACCCACCGATAGCCTGTTACCAGGTCGGCATTGCTGTCCCACGTCTGCTTTCTGGCAGTGCTAGCCACATGCTGCACGGCAGTCCGCACAATGGCCTCGGCATGGCGCCGGGTGGTGTCCAGCAGGCCGTCTTTGTAGCGCAATGCTTTTGTGCCGCGAATCGAGCGGACAATCTCGGCATTGGTCTGGCCCTCGAAAGCGCCTTGCCTGATGCGATTCTTGACCGCCTCAACTTCGCTTCGGGCCCAATCCTTAATGAATGGATCGAGCAGTTTGCCGCCCTGGCTGCCACGGACGCTCATAGGGTCCAAGGTGGCCGCTGACCAGACCGTAGTGATCGCCGGCACCGCAAACGAGGCCGCGCTGACCACAGAATTTAGGTTCCGAGCCTCAAAGCCCGCTTCGTATTCGGCCAGCTCCTTCAGGCTGCCCAGCAAGCCAGCTGTTTGCTTGGCATAGAGGCCGGTCAGCAGGCTGTCGATCTCTTTTAGCAGTCGGCTCAGCTTGTCCCGCTTGTAAGCGGCCAACTCAGAGCGAAATAGCAGCTTCTTGCGGATTTCCCGGTCAACTTCCTGAAGGAAGTTCACCATCTGGTTGGCCTCGCCGGACTTCAGGCGCTCCAGATAAACTGCATGCCTTACCGTGGAATCAACGAGGGCTTCAGGTACCGCCATCAGCGTCATCCAGGGCAAGGCCGGTGCCGCTTTCGCTTACTTCCTCGCGCACTTCTTCATCGGTCTTTTCTGAGTCAATCAGGCCAGTGCGGCGCATCCAGGCCCATACATCAGTCTCAGGAACTGCGCCGCTCATCCATGCCGCCACAATCTCGCGCAGCAGTTGGGCGTCCAGCTTGTGCTCCACCAGATCCTGATTGAGCAGATAGGAAACGTCACCGGACGCGCCCATGAATTCGGCGCACCATCCAAGGCACTTTGTATAGGCCTCAGAAACATTGGCGGAAGCCAGAGATAAGGCCGAATGCTGTGCGGCATCATCACTGTTAACCTCGGTGGCCGTCTTGATTGCGCTGCCGACCTGCATCAGCTTTGCGCCAAGCGCGACCATGCGGGCTTCAATCTTGTCCAGCTCAGTCTGAATCGCAATGTCAGCGGTTACCGTTTCAATGCCGAAAGCGCCACCCTCAGGCAGCATGATGGGCGCTCGTGATCCAACCAGGACACCCTTCTTTTCCAGCATTTCCACCCATTGCTGGGTGAGTCCTGACATCCACGGCTGTGGCTGCCCGGCATAGAAGAGCGCGTTATACCAGTCTGCGCCCACCTGATAGTGTTTTACGTTCTGCCGTGCCAGATCCACAAGCGGCGCCTTATCGATGCCGCTATCGTTGTTTTGCGCACCTACAAACGTGAACGGGATGCGATCCCATGGGGCACCATTGCCACGCTTCGGGGTGTACTGTTCGTAAATCTCCCACGCCGCGCCCTTTTCATTCCCGCGCCAGACGGTGACCTGATAAACGCCTTCAACCAGCTGCAACACTCGGTACTGTTCGATTTCATCCACGCTGAAACCGTCCGCCGCCACTTCCTCTGCTGTTTCATGCAGCACGACAAGCGACAGAAGATGAGCGCCGCCCACCTTCGTGGTGCGCCAGTTGCGAATCTGCTCAGCGTCGTACAGAGCAACATTGGCCCGAACAAGCCCGGCGTTCTGATCCGCACGCGAGGCAGGCACATCAGTCTGTGGGTAGTCAGCCAACAGCCCGGCGCGACCTTTCTGCATCACATCAGCAAGCACTCGCTGGCTTTGCTGGTAAATGCTCACGCCAGCGCCATCAACGTCTGAATCAACGTATTCAAGGGCGCCGGGCAATTTCAGTTCCGGATCTTTACGGAATACCGCACCGATAAGCCCCTGCAGGGTGTGCCCGGTGACGTTGAAGAAGCTGGCCCGTTGCTTGTAGCGGTCATAAACGGCTTTCTTCTCGCCAGGGTCTTCTTCCACCGCTGAAGGGTTGGGCAGATACGACTCTCCCTTGGCTTTGACTTTTTCCTCTCCGGCAACAACGTCCGCGACCAACTCCCAGCTGGGAAGCGCTGCGTTGTAATCGCCTCGTGTGTAGGTAACGTCTTTTGCCATTAGTAATTCATTCTCAGCTTGGTGGCTGTTGCCGGCTTGATTACCGGGTAGTTGTGATGAATGAAGTAGCCACCCGCGTCATTCGGGTGGTCAAGGTCGCCTTTCTTGTCAGGCTCGCCGTTATCAGCCCACGGCTGCTGCTCCAGGCTATCCGCATAACCCGGGCATTTATCCGTGTTCACAAGGTAGCGGCGCTCGCCTTTCGCATTACAAAACATGGCGTTCATGGCGTTTACGCGGTCTTTAACCGGGGGGTTGGCCTTCGGCGCATGCACCGAGAAACCGGCATCCCTGAGCGTTGCAATGTCGGTTTTGCTGGCGTTAACGGATTTTCTGGAATCGCCAGAGGCGTCTGGGTAAATGCGAATCTCGCATGTCTTCCAGTATTCGCCGTCCCGGTATTCCCAGTACCGCTCTTTGATCTTCTGAATCATGTCCGGCGTGTCATAGCCATTCAGAATCTCATCCACCGCCCGGGGCATCTTGTTTCGCTGTACGTGGGTGACAGCGGCCATCTTTCCCACATTGAAGTCCATGCCGATATACAGCGGCTCACCGCTCTGAACGGTGTCAGAACAGTGATTCAGCGTCTTGTCGAACTGGTGGTAAACCGTGCCCGAAAGCAGGTTTACAAACTGGCCGTTCAGGTAAGCCCGGATCAGCTCCGGGGTGTAGGCCTCCAGCATGGCGTCAATGTAGTCATCCGGCAGGTTCGCTTCATTGTCGAACGTGGACGCCTGGATGATGCCGTAGCGCTTGGCCATTTCCGGCCTGTCACGCAACGACCTGACGAACTGGCGATAGACGAACTTGAAGCCTTCCGGCGTCGTCGTTACATCAATGCCGTTCTTTACCCCATGCACCTTGTAGCGCATGCGAGCCATAATCTTTCGCCAGGCCTGCTCTGCCTTCTTCTCGGCAAGCAGGTCCAGCTCATCGACCAAGGCGTGGCCGATCTTGAAGCCAACAATGTTGGCCGGGTCATCAATAGAGCGGCAGATCACAGATCCGCGGTACCGGCTGCCACTGTAAACCTCTACTTCGTGGTCGCCCTTCTTGACCTTGACCCGAAGGCCCATTGTCTCGGCAACCTCGCCGATAGTCGGGTAGAAAATATCCCGTATCAGCGGATAGGTCGGGGCAAAGTAGCCCTGGTTGATTTTCGGGTGCTCGTAGAAATGCGCCAGCATCCCGGTGCAGCCCACCCAGGTTTTGCCTGAGCCAAAGCCGGCAACATAGGCCCTGTACTTGTGAGGCAGATTCAGGAACTGGCTTTGCGGGACATTAAGCCCCGTTTTCACCACCTTTGCGTGTCCTGGCATCCTGAACCTCGAAAACAATCTTGGTTGGCGGCAGATCCGCGTCGCCACCAGCAGGGTCAGGGTTGCGCTGCCACTTATCGCGCTGCCTGTTGTGAAGCCAAGCCAGGCAGGCTGTCGTGTCCGGCGGGTAATGCTCTATGTAAGGCTCAACGACCGGCGAACCTTCGTACTGCATAATCTTCACAGCCTCATGGCTGTAGCCGCAGGCTCTGCGGTAAAGGCTTTCCACCACATTGGCATCCGCCAAAGTCTTGCCCTTTTTTATGGACTCAAAGAATTCGGGATGCTTCTTTTTCCAGTTGTTGATGGTTTGCTCTGTCACCTCGAAAAACTCGCCCAGCTCCTTGTCGGTAAGGCCTAGCTTGCAGAGCTTTTCAACCTGATCAGCGTATTCTGGTTTGTAGCCTGTCCTTCTGGCCATCACCGATGACCTCCATACCGGCCCCGCCGGCTCACTTCGGGCACCGCCCGGTTATCTTTGCTGCTCGATTTGCCGATCCACAATCACGTCCAGCTTCCGGTCAATCTGGAACAGACGGTCATCGATGCGGCGCTGTAACTCTGTTGTGCGCTGTGACTGGTGGACCATGTTGGCCTCGTTGACGCTTACCCGCTTGTCCAAGTTGAACCAGGCGGCGGCCAAGGCCATGAACATTCCAAGCCCTGTGAGAAGGTTCCCCACGCTTATCTCGTTGTTGAATCTCACGGGACTGTGGTTGTGTTTTGAGGGTTCAGTCTCGGGCACGAATCGCTCTCCAAACCTGCCGTCCTATCCACAGTAGGGCCACAGTGCAAAAAAATAGGATTACAGCCACCGATAGAAACGCCGCCCGGGCGGTTATCAGTGCGCCTTTACTCAGCCGCGCGGATCGCATCGACCAGTCCGTTATGGCGGGTTGCGCAGTCGTGGTAGCTGGCCTTCCACTGGTTCATGGCTAGGGCCACGGAACGGGCTGTGCCGTCACTCAGCGGCGCCAGCTTCACCGGGCACTTCGCCAGCAGGTTCTGCTGATAGGGCTTCGGCTGATGCTTCTGGCCCCAGATTGAGCAGCCGGACAAGCTCAGGCTCAAAACAAACGCGCTGATAAACAGGCTTAACCACTTCACGGATAACTCCCCGGTCGATGACCGTCTGGTTGGCCTTGAGAGTGGCCAGCTTGGCCTCTACCTCTTGCGCAATTCCGGATTCACGAGCCATAGCCGCCTTGATGGCCTTCTGGGCGCCCTTCAGCTCGGATAGCTCTTGGCTGTCCTCGTAGAGCCCCCGGCCATACCAGCCGCCAAAGGCGATGCCGCCAACAATGGCCAGTACCGCTAGATACGGGCCAATACGGTTGAACAGTGTGAGCCAAGTCATTTCTGCTCCCGGCGCCACTGCCAAAACTTAATGAGGGCCGGCGGGATAGCCAGAAACGCCCCGTAAGCCGTGGCCGTGCCGCCGCTGATGTCCGGCGGATTGTCTCCGAACACCCGGTAGGTCACCCAGGCGAACGCTACGGCCCCCTCTATCAGCAGGACCAGGACCACAAGGGCGTTGCTGCTGATGAACCGGTACAGGCGGGCCATCAGTAGCTCCACACCCAAGGGCGGGGCCGGCCGGCTTCATGCTTCAGGTCATCCAGGTGGATAAAGCGACCGTCACCCTTCTGATTTACGCCGATCCCGGTAAAGCCGTGTTTTAGGGCCAGCTCAATGATTTTCAGGGCTTCGCCACCACTCACTGCAATATCAGCAGCCCGGCCACTGGCATGCGCCCCAGGGGAGGCTTTGCGGGCCTCAATGGGGTGAGTCGGGTGCCTGTAACCGCTTGTCACGGTCATGGCCCTGCCGTACTCAGTGCGCAGAGCTTGCAGCTTTTCCATAAAGCCCGGCTTCATGCCGTTCTTGCCGGTGTGGGAGCACACGAATTCATGCGGCTGGAAGTTGGCGAATCTGTCCCAGTCCATTGCAGGCTCCAGAAACAAAAAAGCCCCGGGCGGTCGGGAGACTCCCAACCCATCGGGGCAGAAAAAGAAAAACCCGCACAAGGCGGGTTTGGGGGATGCTGGCCAATGGGTTCGAGGGAAGGGTCGGCCAACGAAATCAAATTGTTTCGGTCACCTCTGGCAACCATAGCTGTTTTGTACCACTGGACTGTTAGTCAGTCAACTAATTGCCAGCGTTATTTTGACAGTGAACAAATGGGCAGTTATGCGGCCATGGCCAGCATGGCAGCCACCATGCTCTCGCCGATTTCGAGCCGCTTGATTGCGGTGACCCTGGACACCCGCAAGCGCTTTGCCAACACCGTCTTACTCAGTGCTCGGTAGTCATCGCCATCAGGGAAGGCGTAGTACAGTTTCAGCGCCATAAACGCCGGCGGATTGTGCTGCCGAATGTGGGTCATGACATGCTCGTCAAAGCTCTGGCAGGCCGCATCCTCCCACACCTGCACCGGGCGGCCATCGTCATCCACTATCTGGCCTATCTGGCGGTCTACGATAGGCCCCATCCAGCTGATTGCCCCCTTGGGTGCCGGCCCTGCAGTTCTCGACCATATCCCCCACTGTTCAAGCGCAAAGCGCGCCTCAGCGTAGATGGTGACCTCTTGCGCTTCAGACATCTGCCCTCTCCTTCGCCAGTTCCCGCTTCATCTTCGTGAATGCCAGCTTGATCTCGATGAGATCCTGGATTGTGTATTTCTTCGCGTCGTGAGGGCCTTCCAGCCAGTCCACGGCAGCCTGCCCGATGCGCTCAATCAGGTTGATGCGGTAATCCACCACCCTGCCGGACATGTCCCGGTTGCAGCGCTTGCACTGCCGGTGTGCGTTCAGGGGCTCGAATCGCAGTTCCGGGCTGGCGCCTACTGACCGGTAGTGGCCGCAGTCCCATGTGCCGCCCACGGCCTGCGCCCGGACCTCACCGTCATTGCGCCCGCAACTGATGCACGGCCGGCCCTGGTCCCGCTCCCGGATGTAGGCGTTGAATGCCTTCTGTGCGTCCCGCATGTGGTCGGAGCGGGTCTTGAGTCGGCGCTTGGCCTCCCGGGTCTCTTTGCGCCTCTCTGCCGCCCGCTTATTCGCCTTCAGGGATGGGCCAGCCGCCTTGGCGCACGGAATCGAGCACACCAGTTGCGAGGCCATCACCGGCTTGAACCACTCCCGGCAGGCTTTGCACTTGCGGCGGGTCGCTTTCAGCGTCATTCCACCCTCGACAGTTCGTTGGGCTCCACATCAGCCTCCGGCCAGTGGAACCGTGCAAATTTCAGCGCCTCAGCGCGGTCTATGGCGTCCCCGACCATGTAGGCCAGACGCTTGCCGTTGCGAGTTACTAGCCAGCAGCGGTACATCACCGGGCTCCAAATTTCTGGCATAACCAGCGCAATACGCGAAACCACCACGTTTTTGCCCTGCGCTTGGCGGCCAACTCCTTTTCTCCTGCTCTGTAGCCGCGCAGGTAGTGCCTCATCAGCGGATGACGCTTCCATCGCCAGCGCCGACCTGCCGCCCCATCCTTGAAGCCGTCCCGGTACATTTGCTGCTTCCTCTGAGACTGCTTTCCCATCACACCACCCCCAGCGCAGCGATCTGCAGCCCAAACATGAAGCCGGACAGGCCCAGCCCCACGTAGTCACGGTTGTACCCGGTGGCACCCATGGCGATGACTGTCAGGACGAAAGCAAGGAACTGAAGTCCGGTTTGGTCTGTCATGCTGCCCCCCGGTATTCGGCGTAGACGGCCTGGGCCTTCTCGCTCCAGTGGATGCCGTTTTCGGCGCCGTAGCTGTAGATCAGCTCAATCAGCTCCGAGAATTCCGCCTTGCGCATCTTGCTGGTGCTGTGGCCGAGCATGACCACCCCGCCGTCGATACCCATGGCGATGCGGTTTTCTCGTTTCAGTGCTGCGGTAAACACGTCCTTCCACTCTTCCCGGGTGGCCGTGCATTTCTCGCCGTTGATGATCAGCGTGCACTGACAGGCCACATCCTCCAGCAGGCACCAGAGCTTGGCGTTTTGATCCAGTGACCGTTTGGGCTCACGCAAGGCCATTTCCAGCGCCTGCCGCCCCTTGCGGAATTGCTCAGCCAGCAAGCCTTCGGCATGGCCCAGGGCGCGCTTGAAGTTGTCCTCACGCAGCCGGTAAACCTTCTCTCTGCTCATGCGCACCCCCGATACCTTGGCGTACAGATAACCAGCGCCTGACGCTTCCCAGCCTCAGACTGCGGCACCACGCGCCATCGGTACTCCTCTCCGCTACCGGCGCGAACAATGACGTGGGCCTTTTCGGTGGTGTTTGTCAGCCACTCCAGCTCTTCCACTGCCGCCTCCTGGTCGTTGAATACGGTCATAGCGCCCCCGACAAATACCGTGTAACCGCGTTCTGCTCATGCTGGGCCACCAGATCCGCCACGTTATTCGGCGCCTGACCCGGCAGGCACCAGCGGGAGAAGCGGCCCTGACCGATCAGCTCTACCAGCCCCTTGTCCCGCATGTTCACCAGCACCCACTGGGTCTTTTTCGGAGGCAGACCCAAGCACCGGGCTATCTCGCCTCGGCTCATAGGTCCGTCTTGCAGCAGGGTCAGGATTCGATCTGTGTTGGTCACGCCGCCCTCCCCGCTTTGCGCGTCATGGCCGCCCGCTGGTTACCGGTGAGCCGGTAGTTTTTGTTCAGCACGCCGGTTTCCGGGCAGATAACGCGCTGAATGCCGGCGATGTGGCCCAGGTCTTCCAGTTCGCGCAGGCGGCGGCACAGGGTCTGCACCATCAGGCCGGTGTCGCGGTGGATCTCGTTGCGAGTGGCGCCGAATTGGCACCGGTACAGGTACTGCCGGATTCTTTCGCGTTGGGTTGCTGCGTTGTGTTTCATACCGCCTCCCGTGCCACGTTGAGCACTCGCTGATTGGCGCCTGACCAGTACGTCCGAACATTGCCGGTCGGGCCGTGCCGGTTCTTCTCGATAAGCACTTCCAGAATTCCCTTGTCCTGGCTGTCCGGGTTGTAAACCTCGTCCCGGTACAGGCACATGATCTGGTCGGCTTCCTTCTCGATTTCGGAGCTGTCGGACATGTCGCCCATGCCGGGGCGCTTGTTGCTGCGCTTGTCCACGTCCCGGCTGACCTGGGCCAGCGCCACCACCGGAATATCCAGTTCTCTGGCCAGCTCTTTCATCTGGCGCACCACCTCGCCCACCTGCTCGTGGCGCTTGGCTCTCGGGTCCGTGGACTTGATGCGCTGGATGTAATCGACGTACAGGGCGCGGATGCCGTGCATGTGCTTCCACTTCCGGGCTTGGCGCACCACTTCCATGATGGAAATGCCCGACCGGTCGTTGATCTGGATTCCCACATCGGTGTACCGGGAAATGGTCTTGGGAAGCACGTCCCACTCAATCGCCGTCAGTTGCCCGGCGCGCAGCTTGCCGAGACCGACACCGGACCCGATGGCCAGGGTCCGCATACCCACCTGCTCGTGGGGCTGCTCGCTGCTGATAATCCCGACCGGGTGCCCAGCGTTCAGGGCCAGATTCAGCAGGAATGCGGTTTTGCCCATGGCAGGACGGCCACCCACGACGATCAGGTCAGACGGGTGCAGGCCGCCTAGGTTGTGGTCCAGATCCGCCAGCCCGGTGGGGATGGTGTTCACCTCGCCTTTGCGGGCTTGCTCCATCAGGTCCACGGCGGCGCGCAGCGACTCCTTCATCGTGTATTCGTAGTTTTTCGCCGTGGCGGTCACCTCCATCAGGGCGCCCATCAGCGTGTCGATGGCCTCCATGCCCTTGCTGGGGATTTCCTGCAAGGCTTGCTGGCAGGCCTCCGTGGCGGCGAGCTTCTGGCGCACCTTGCGCAGCTCCTTGGCGTAGGCGCCCACCCCGGCAGCGCTGGGAGTGTTCCGCAGGCGCTCTGACAGGTACTTCGTCCAGTCGCGCCCCCCGGTGTTTTCCTTGAGCCAGGAGCAAACCGTCATCAGCTCAACAGGCCCAGCCATGTCCACGTTCTGGATGGCTTGCCAGACGGTCTTGGCGTTCGGGGTAACGAAATCCCCCACGGTCAGGTCCAGGCTGGACAGAACGGAGTTGTTCAGCAGCACAGCGCCGATGATGGCGTCTTCCGCTTGCATCGCTTGATCAATCAAGGGTCAGCTCCCGTGGCCGTGCCGGGCCGCCCGTTGGTTGCTGTCCCCGTGGCGCGAAGTCAGGAGACTTTCCGAGCCATGTGCGGAACGCTGCCTGCCAGTCTGCCTGCCGCCGGTCGTTGGCCAGGGCGTGATTGATAAACTTCGGCAATTCGTTATTCAGCGAAACACCGAGCTTCAAAGCCAAAGCCTTGCAGGACTCGTTGGGAGTAAAGTTTTCAGAGATTGGGGTTGCGGGTTTCTTTCGCCCCCCCTTGGGGGATTCAGGGGGACTACCCTCCTTTCCCTTCCCTTCCATTCCATTCCCTTCCGGGGGTGAACCCTCGCCGTCTATTCGCTCATTGTTCGCCGAACACTTGCCGTTCTCTCCTTGATCGCTCTCTGAATCTTGCTTGCGGCGACGCTTCGGGTTTTCGGGCACTTTTCCGTTTGGTAACGGGAACTTATAGCTGGGCTGGTCAATTTTCTGGTGTTTGGTGAAGCCGGTTATCATCAGGAACTGTTCGCTATCAACGTCATAGCGACGGATCAAACCGGCATCCTCCAGCTCTTGCAGAAACCCACCTATTTCCGAAGCGTCGAACGCGTCCCCAGGGAAAACCTGCATCTTGATCCGCATGGGCTTCGCTGGGTGAACGCCGTTGTCGTCCGCGAAATTCATCAGGCCAATGAACATAAGGCGAGCGTTCGGCGAACATTCAACGATCTGCTCGCTGGTCCAAAATTCTGGCTTGATAGTGCGAATACGGGCCATTACTGCAAACCCTCTTTGATGTGCTTGAACCAGCAGTTTCTGGTCCGGGTGCAAGGCTTTCCCGCCATGCGCTTTGCGGCTTGTTTGGCCAACCGCTTGTGTCTCTGGCTTTTCGTTTCGTGTTTTGGCATGATTACCTCGTTGCTTCAGATGAAAGCCCCGGTTACGCCTACCAAGCGCCGGGGCTTTTTCTTTATCGGTTAACTGCTTCCAATTTGCTTGGGGCACGTGCCGCACCTTCCTGCTTCTCGATCTGTCCACGGATCACTCCGCGCACTGCCTGAATGCTGTCGCCCTCATTCGCATAAGCGCGATCAATCACCTTCAGCTGCTCGATTGAGAGTTTGTCCAGGCCGTGGAACACCACGTCATTACGGATTCGGTCGGTGATGTTGTCGGCCCGGGCATTGGCCTCCCATGCGCAGAACTCAGCCTCAGCCATCTGGCGGGCTGTTCGGCTTGGGAAGATGGTTGCCACGGCGGCAGACTGATACGGCTCAGGAAGGGCCGGAATGAACGCCTCAAGCGCAAAGTCGAAGTGCAGCGGGGATTCCCGGCAGAACATTTTGCGGATGCGCTCACAGGCCTGCTTTTCGTTGTGCGTGGGAATGTTCGGGCTCAGGTGGTACTCGGCCCAGGCCTTGGCAATCTCGATGGCCAGGCGGCTCTGGCAAACGTCCCGGTCGCGGCCAATCGCATCCCAAATAGCGCCCAACTTCTCAGTGGCCGTGCCGTGCCTTTGAATGCTCTGGGGTATCTCCCCCATTACTTTGCTGATTGCGTCCATCTAATCTGGCTCCATGGATGATCTGATTGCTGAAACGTATTTGCTGAATCTTCGGGCCCGACTGGGGCCGTGGTCCGTGCAGCGCAAAAAACGGGAGCTGTGCCTGTTGCGACTCAGGTACAGCGTGGCCAGGCTTCAGGCGGCTAAGCCGCCGTGTCTTCCAAATGCGGCAAAAGCTTCTCCAGCGTCTTCCAGCGGGGATTCTCGGTGGCTCCACTGGCGATCTTGCTGAGGGTGAAATAAGGCACGCCCGACTCGTCTGCTATTGCCTGCCAGTTGCCTCGGCGCTTTTTGAGCTGTGAGCGGACATGGGCAAGAAGGTCTTGGGTTTTCATAGGTATCTCCGTATTTGGCTAGCATACTAGCCTTTTATGGCTTAAAGGGTCAAGCCACAAACGGTTAGCCATATACGGCAATATTCGGGCATGGATATGCACCTAAGAAAAGTGATTGCTCGTCAGCTAGATAGGGCTATGCGGGAACACAAGACGCTTAATTCTCAATCCAACCTCGCCAAAAAGAGCGGGGTTGGGCAGACGACCATTGGTCGAATTCTGCGGCAAGAGGTTGATGTGAGGACGGACAACCTTAAAGCGCTCGGAGACGCGCTTGGAAAGCCTCCCCACTATTTTTTCTATGATGCCGACCTGCCGGCCAAAGAGGCCGAATGGGTCGGTGACTTTGACCCTTGGGACGACGAGACGCCTGTAAGTGATGACGAGGTAGAGTTGCCTCTATTCAAGGAAGTGGAGCTAGCAGCGGGTGTTGGCACTCAGGTTGTGGCCGAAAACAACGGCAATAAACTTCGTTTTGCTAAGCGAACGCTATCCAATGCTGGGGTTGATCCTTCTGCTGCTGCCTGCGCACGTGTTGCTGGGCGCAGCATGGAGCCCGTTTTATTTGACGGCACAACTGTTGGCGTAGACACGTCAAAGACAGCGATTAAAGATGGGGATATGTACGCGATCGATCATGATGGGATGCTGCGAATCAAGCTGCTATACCGACTACCTGGTAACTGCTTGAAAATTGTTAGCTACAACAAGGATGAGTGGCCAGATGAGCACCTATCCGCTGAAGATGCATGCAAGGTCAGGGTTATCGGTCGCGTATTTTGGTGGTCAACACTCAGGTAATAAATTGATAAAAGCAGACTCTATGAAAGTGAGCAATTAGCCGGAGCACAGCCAGAATCAACTGCTTCTGACTGCGCACGATATAAGTCAAACAAAACGCATCATTACATTGAAGTCCTTCCATGCCCTCTCAATCATAGTTGATTCCAGGCTGTTTTTGAGAGATTTCTCGATGCGCTTGTCTTTGCTCTGGTCATGAAAAAGATAATAAACAAAGTCATATTCATCGCAGAGCGTATGGATCATTGACTGTCCGAGGCCTTGCTTTACCAGCGATCCGTTTGGGCTTTGCTTGTACTCTATTGCCACCAGGTATGGCGCAGTGATGATAAAGTCCGGGTAATTTCTGGCCCCAAATGTCGTCTTCCGCTGTCTCCCGTATATCCCTTCTTGCCCCTCCCAGTAGAAAGCCGCATTGGCCTTGGCCACATAATCCTTGTACCCCTTTTCCTGGAAATACTTCTCAAGGTAGCTAACCAGTATCGGCCTGATTTCTGCCTGTATTTGCGTTTCGCTTTTCCCGGCGGTCTTCTTTCTGAACTGGGGATGCTTGGTTACAAATTCGTGCATCCCTTGAATGAACGCTTCGACCTGCTTTGTCTTCTTTTTCATCCCTGTCTCCCCGATCTGTTTGACCGAGCCTAAATGATCTTCTGAAAGCCCCCAATCCCTCAATCGGTCATTTTGGGACTACTTTCAATTTTAGCCATTTACGGCTTGACCGAACCTGAAGCCCATCCTAATATGGCTAGCCATAAACGGTTAGAAACGAACAGCCCGGAGCCAGACATGAACTCAGCCCTCAGAAACCAGCAAGCCATGGCCAGCGCGCAAGCGGCCTATGACAACGCCCTGCCGGTGGATGATCTGGATTTCCTGGATGGCTGGGCCGAAACCGAAATGCTGGACGTACTGGAAGCCCGTTTCGATGACTTCGTTACCGCGATGTACGAAGACGAAAGCACCGCACCGGCGCTCATGAGGCTGGCTTGGTTTCTGGTTTCCGACTCTATGTTCTACCGCTTCCAGCCTGTCTGCCTGAAGCAGCTCAAGTGGCAGTCCGAAACTCTGCCGACCAATGAAGCCTTTGTTGAGGCGTTCAAGGATAACGGCTTGGACTTGGACGGAATTGCAAAGCTGGTGCTGGCATCTGCCCGCTACGAAGACAGTAACTGGGAGCCAGCTGCGAAGTACGAAATTTACCGCTTCACGGACCTTGTTATGCAAACCGCTCCCCAGTGGAGCCAGTTCTACCCGGAGGAAGACCAGTGACCAATGACGAATTCGCCGCGATCTACGCGCTCACCCGGGAAGGCGCCCATGCTGGCGCCCGGGGCAATCAGCAGCTGGCCGTGATTATGCGCAACCGCATTGAGGGTATCTGGCAGCTGGCCTTTTACCGCGACGACACCCACATGATGGACGTTTGCGACCGCTGCGAGTGGATGATTCGCGCCGCTATCTGCGTACCGCTTAAGCAGCCCTGTTTTCTGCCCAGCACGGAGGAATTGGCCGCATGAGATACGGAAACATTGTTCTCGGTTCCGCCGTTGCGATGGCTCTCGTTGCCATCTGGTGCATGGCCGGGGAAATGGACTACCAGGACGCACTGATAAGCGAGCAGCACACCTGCGCCATGGTGCGCGATGGAATCTGGCCCGCTGAGCAGGCCGAAAACTACAACTGCGCCGAGCCGGTGCAAGTGGCAATTCACGAACGACAGCGCTGATCTGTTGTTTTGCGGGGTCCGCCCCGCCTTTTATTCGAGCAAGGAGAAGGAAATGAACGCTGCAGCCCAAGTAGAGAAGAAAAGCCTGGTGGTGAAGTTTGCAGACCGATACGCAGTGGACAGCAACAAGATGCTGGACACCCTGAAAAGCACCGCTTTCAAGCAGCGAGACGGAAGCGCCCCCAGCAATGAACAGATGATGGCCCTGCTAGTTGTGGCCGACCAGTACAAGCTCAACCCGTTTACCCGTGAGATTTACGCCTTCCCGGACAAGCAGAACGGCATCGTCCCCGTGGTGGGCGTGGACGGCTGGAGCCGAATCATCAACAGCCACCCTCAGTTTGACGGGATGGAATTCCGATACTCGGAAAACACTGTCATCCCAGAAGGCGCAAATTCCCCCTGCCATGAATGGGTTGAATGCGTCATGTACCGGAAGGACCGAAACCGGCCGGTGGTTGTCCGCGAGTACCTGGACGAAGTTTACCGGGCTCCCTTCAAGCAGGGCATGAAAGGACCATGGCAAACCCACACCAAGCGGTTTCTGCGCCACAAGACAATGATCCAGTGCTCACGTCTTGCCTTTGGCTTTGTCGGCATTTTTGACGATGACGAAGCCCAGCGCATAAACGAGCAGGCAGAGCGTGACATGGGGCCGGCTGATGTGATCCGCGACGAACAGCCCGCGCAACTTCCAGAGTGCCCGCAGGAAACCGCCGACAAATACCGTGGCTTTGTTGAAACCGGCAAAAAATCTGCCAGCGACGTAATGGCCACCCTGGAAAGCAAATACACCCTGAGCGACCAGCAGCGCCTTGAGCTGATAGCCGCTCAAGCCATTGAAGGAGAAACCGCATGAAAATCATCAACGTCACCCAAGGCAGCCCGGAGTGGCTGGCCCACCGTATGGATGCCCGTAACGCGAGTGAGGCGCCTGTTGTTCTAGGCCAGTCCAGCAAGATTTCGCGTAACGCCCTGATTGAAGCAAAGGCCACTGGCATAGAGCGTGATATTCCAGATTTTGTCCGCGAAGTGATTTTTGCAAACGGACACAAGGTTGAGGGAATGGCCGGCCCCATGGCCGAAGAGATTATTGGCGATGAGCTTTTCCCTGTGGTTGCCATCAGCGATGACGGATACCTAAGCGCTTCCTATGACGGCCTGACCATGGATGAGGAAACCGGCTGGGAGTGCAAGCAGTGGAACGAGGACAAGGCCCAGATGGTTCGCGAAGGCGTTCTCCCCCCGGAAGATGCCGGCCAGGTCTGGCAGCAGCTGGCCGTTGGCGCTAAGCGGGTTCTCTATATGGTCACTGATGGCACTCCTAAGCAGTGCGTCCACATGATGGTGGAGGCCACCGGCGAGGAAGATAAAAAACTTCGCGCAGCCTGGGCCCAGTTCGATGAAGACAAGGCCGGCTATCAGCCCCGCGAGAAGGCGCCGGAAGTTACCGGTGCCACCACTCAAGACCTGCCGGCAGTATCCGTTCAGGTAAGCGGCGATCTGTCCATCGTGGACAACTTCGACCGCTTTGAATCTGCCCTGAAGCACTTCATTGACGAGGTGCTGGTAAGGGAGCCGAAGACTGACCAGGACTTTGCCGACCTGGACAACCAGGTGAAGGCGCTGAAAAAGGCAGAGGACGCGCTGGACTCTGCCGAAGCCCAGCTGCTGGCCCAGGTCGAAGCCGTGGACAACGCCAAGCGCCGCAAGGACATGCTGCACAAGCTGGCCCGCGACAACCGGCTGATGGCCGAGAAACTGGTTAAGAGCCAAAAGCAGGCCATCAAGCTGGAAATTGCCCGCGATGCAGACAAGGCGGTCGGCGAGCATGAGCGCAAGGTGGAAGCCACTCTGGATGGCTACGCCCTGCCTCGCGCCAATACCGACTTCAATTCGGCCATGAAGGGCAAGCGCACCATCACCACCCTGCAGGATGCAGCGGACAACGAAGTAGCCCGCGCAAAGATTGCCATCAATGAAGCTGCCGACCTGATCCGCGCCAACGCCAAGACTATTGCCGACGCTGGCTATGAATTCCTGTTCGCCGACCGACAGCAGCTGGCCCTGAAAGACAGCGAACTGGTGAAGCTGGAAGTGGAAAGCCGCATCACCCGGCACAAGCAGGAAGAAGAGCGCCGCCTGGAAGCTGAGCGCCAGCGCATTGCTGCCGAGGAAAAGGCCAAGGCCGAGCGCGCAGCCCAGCAGAAAGCCGACGCCGAGAAAGCCGCCCAGCAGTCCCAGGATGCGCCCAAGGCCGAACCGGTAGCCGAGCAGCCCGCACAGGTGGATAGCGAACAGGCCGGCACATACCGGGCCCCGGAAAAGACAGCACCCCCGGTGCGCCCATCTGACCAGGACATTCTGCGCGCCATCGCCGCCGAGTTTCAGGTGGACGTTCACACCGCTGCCGCCTGGGTGCTGGAAATGAATCAGCAGGAACTGGAACGGGTCGCCTAATTCATGGGCCCAGCGGGCGGCGGTTAACACCCGCAGCCAGGGCGCCCGGCTCCTTGCCCCCTCTTAACCACGGAAGGCCGTGGGGATAGCCAAAGGCGCGAGGGGAGCGAATCTCAGGGCGTGACCTGACCGACTGGCCCGGTCGATAAACGAGCATGAACAACGGCACAGGAGAACACCATGGATCTGGTTTTGATCTTCCTCCTATGCCTCTGGTTTGGCTGGCCGCCGCCTACCGGTCAGCCATTTAAGAGCGCGGACCACCGGGCGAAACTGGTGGCAGCAATCAGCACAGAGGCAACCGCACTGGGTTGGACAGTGTATGGAGCGTAGGCAAAGAGATGAACGCAGCGGCTTCTACGCACACGGTAGCCGCCCCGAAAGGGCAAAGATCGTGCCGACTGGCCGGCGTAACCGGCCCTCCCCATAGGGGTGCGTTCTGGAAAAAGCTGAGGGATGCGTGTCGGGGCGATGGCCACGGACTCCCGAGAACACCGACACCCAGAACGCACCACCTATGCGGTGAATACAGCAATGCACGACGAGCGGAGAGAGCCCGCGCCGGAGACGTACCCGGCCACCGCATCCATAAACAACGGAGAGAGATATGAGTCAATCACTAGAGCAGAGAATCATCGAGGCAGTCAGAGTGCTAGGGCCGTCTCCTTGCGCTGTGATTGCCGCTCACATTGACGAAACGCCCAGGGCAATCGGTCAAAGGCTCCGCTTTATGGGAGAGGCTGGCCAGATTGTGAAAGTGGGCCTAACCAGCAGTAATGCCGCTATCTGGGCTGAGCGATGCGACCGGGTCTCAGAGCTTATGCACAAGTTCATCACCAGCCCGTCCGGGGTGCCGCTATGAAACTCAACCCCGAAACAATCCAGCAACTGGCCGCCCACCGCATCAAGCCACTGGGCGCCCCTGAAAGGACCATGAAACGAGCCCAGCGCCTGGTGATGGTGAAGGTAGGCAAAGGCAAGACCGTGCCGGTGGCATTGCGAGAGACAACGGCCTTTGTGGCCAGGGAGACGGACGGCTGATGCAGATTCAGAGCTACTCAGCCACGCAGATATGCGTCATGCGCGATAACGGCAGCATCA
The DNA here is from genome assembly GCF_002364155.1 of Alcanivorax sp. UBA3183. Taxonomy (NCBI): domain Bacteria; kingdom Pseudomonadati; phylum Pseudomonadota; class Gammaproteobacteria; order Oceanospirillales; family Alcanivoracaceae; genus Alcanivorax; species Alcanivorax sp. UBA3183. Next base: position 171,201 of record NZ_DEXN01000006.1, on the reverse strand, counting down.
TCATGCGCACGATCGTTGACGACAACGAGCAGGGCCGCCAGTGCCTGGTGCGCTGGATAGAGCGATACAAGCAACGCAAGGAGACGGACAAGTGAGTGTAGATGCATTCCCGCTTTGCTGGCCAGCCGGCTGGCCGCGCTGCAAACGGGCCGAGCATGGCAGATTCCAGACTTCATTTGCCAAAGCGCGTGATGGACTGATGGAAGAGCTGCGGCTGATGGGGGCCAGGAATATCGTTCTTTCCACGAACATCGAATTGCGCCGGGATGGCCTGCCGTATGCCAACCAGCGTCAGCCTGAGGATTCCGGCGTGGCGGTCTACTTCCAGCACAAAGGCATGAGCATGACCTTTGCCTGCGACCGCTGGAGGAAAGTGGAAGACAACACCCAGGCCATACGCAAGACCATCGAAGCATTGCGCGGCATTGAGCGCTGGGGCGCAAGCGACATGATGGAGAGGGCGTTTTCCGGTTTTGCTGCCCTGCCGTCTTCTGCCGCCGCAAATGCCAGTGCCTGGTGGGCCGTCCTCGGCGTCACCCAGGGCGCGGAATTCGACGCCGTGCGAGCTGCCTACCAGCAAAAGCGGAAGAGCACGCACCCGGACCATGGCGGCACCACCGAACAGTTCAAAGCCGTGCAGCAGGCATGGCGCCAGTTTCAGGAGCAATACGATGAATGCAATTGAGCTGATAGCAGCCCTGAAGGGCGCGGACGAAGAAACGGCGATGGAACTGGTTGAGCGGCTTCAGTGCGGAGAGATTGACTGCTCAGTATTGCCCACCGGTAAAGATAATGCAGTCCTGCAGGCCCAGATATGGGCGCAAGAAGCACGCACCCAGAAAGGCATCGTGGATGAAATCGGCAAGCTGGTGGGCTGTGCCAATGACTGGGAAATGGTCAGCGCCGTCAAAGCCGCCCTTAGCGCCAATGGTGGGGAGGCGGTGCCGGTGGCATGGGCAGTGTTTGCCGATAATGGGAATATCAGAATCTGGGGCCGGGAGAAGCCGGAAGCCTTCCCGGATGCTGCGCCTCTGTACCTGGCCCCAACTGTCAAGAAATCCCTGACAGTCCAGAGCGATCCCATTGGTTATGTGGACCCCGACAGCCTGAATGACTATCGGGCAGGTGACAGGTTGCACATGCCCGTTTATCGCCCGGATGCGTCGGAAGAATGGCAATCTGGCATCCCTGTGTATCTCCACCCCGCCCCGCCATCTGTTGCGGTGCCGGAGGCTGTGCGCGATCTTATATCTGGCACCCGCAGCATAAACCGTGCAGCCCACCATCTCGTAAGGGTCGAGGGTGACTCTGAGCCCTGCTTCTACCAGCGGGGCGAATGGATCAAATGGATTCTGGAGCTGGCTGACACAGCCGAAAATGCGGTTTCTGCCCCATCCCCCGATCATGTTCCCGACGCCGGGAAGGTGATGCCCATTGGCTATCTAACAAATCAAGCCGTTGCCCGTTTGCAAAGCGATAAACGCCTTAATGGCGAGCACCTTTATGCCTTTAAACCGGACGACCTGAGTAAGTTTCAAGCTGTCTGCCTTGCGCCAACTGTCAATGAATCCTTGACGATTGAGGACTTCAACGGAATGTGCCGGATAGTTGAGGCGGTTTCACAAATGACAGACGGGTTCGCCATTGACCAGTGCCACATGGACCGCGCACGGGAAATAGTTCAGGACGCCACCCGCCTTCGCACCGCTGGCGACGAGGGGGAGGGGTGATGAAGAAAATCTATAGAAGGCCAAAGGTAAAGGAAGGTCAAATAATCGTGCAGCGCGGGAAAATTGATGGCGCCGTAGATATTTGCATTTTTTACGGAGACAACGTCCCGCGCTGTGACAGGGCCTTAGTTATTAATTCTCTGGCCTCAGAGAGACAGCGAACAAACCTTTCGACCCTGCAACCTGCGTTCGATCCTTCGTTGCTGGACGAGCTGGAGGCGCGAGGGTACGACCTTGATACTTTGCGATTTTCGATTGAGCGCAAGGCCCGCCCCACCCATAACGGAGGTGAGAGCGATGGATAAGCTGAAGCCGTGCCCGTTTTGCGGGTCTGAGGCAGCCGAACCCTTATTTATCGGCAACGACCACACGAAGAAGCGAACCGTAACCATTAAGTGCAAAGCGCCTGGATGCACAAAAGGGGTCACGGTTGGCGCCTTGAGATTCAGTCACGAATGGTGCCATGAGGAAGCAGCAAAGAAATGGAACACCCGCGCCGCCGACACCGCCCTCGCAGCGGCTGAGGCTAGGATTGCGGAGCTGGGGCAGGCTTTGCGAGACGCATTCAATGAGGGCTGGAACAGTGCGGTCGGGTGTGACTACCTCAGCCTAGATGAAGAGATGAGAGACAAAGAGTTTCAGTGGAGCCAAAGCGATGCCGCCGCCCTGCTCAAGGAGAAGGAGTGATGAAACGCTTTCTGCGCCGCTGGCTGTGGCAGCCGATCCGGCACCGGTACGCACCGGCACCCTACGCGCCCGCCTGCCCTTTCTCCGTGCGATACCGCACCCAGGATGGCCGGGAATACGAGTGCCACGCGGAAACCTTCACGGAAACAGCGGTGCTGGCCGAGACCATGACCGAGGCCGGCATTCAGGTAACCAGCTGGGGCGACCGAAACGGGGCGCCGGGCGCTATCAGCGCACAGAGCCTGCATTGAGGTGATCCATGAAAGATAATCCGAATCTGGTGACCGAAGAAGAGCTGCTGGCCTGGACTCACTTCAAGACCCGGGCGCCGCTCGTTCGCTGGCTGGACCAGCAGGGCATCGAATACCACAGGGGCGCCGGCGGGCGGGTGTGCACCACCCTGCAGGCCCTGAATGCCCGTGGCAGCGCCAACGATGACGGCTTGGAGTTTGCCTGATGGGTCGCGGTCGCAGCACAAGGCGGGATTCTGCTCTGCCAGAGTACGTTTACCGGGTCTCGAGCAAGAACCGGGTTATCTGGCGTGAGTATGCGGGTAAAGGCCGCTTCTCAGGCCAGATAACACTGGCTTCACCCAATGGGCGCCCCCTGCCCCATGACGCGCCACACAGGGACATTCTGGAGGCCTATCAGCGACAAGTGGCCACCGGAGGCAAGCGAACCCTTGGAAACCTTCTCAGGGACTATATGGCGGCCCCCAGGGTGGCGCCCATTAAGCCAAAGACCCGGGCTGAATACCTGAAGTACGTGGACGCCATCGCGGCAAAGCCTATGCGCAACGGATCCAGATTCGGGGATGTGGCCCTGGATAAGATTTCCGCCGGCGTGATCGCCAAGTACCGGGACAGCCTGGCGGACAAGCCGACCACCGCCAACCGTCACCTGCAGTTCCTTTCTGTGGCGTTTGGCTGGGCCATTGAGCAGGAGCTGATGGCGTCCAACCCGTGCCAGGGTGTGCGCCGGTACCGGCTGGAGGCCCGCACGCGCTACGTGGAAGACTGGGAGTTTGATCTGGTGCAGGGGCTGGCGCCGGACTATGTGGCCGTAATGATGGAGCTGGCGTTCCTCATGCGGGCACGGAAGGGGGAAATTCTTGCCCTGCGCCGGGAGCATGTGACTGACCGGGGCATTTTCCTGGAGCGGAGCAAAAACAGTGAGTCAGAGGTGACTTTGTGGACGCCGCGGCTTCGGGACGCCTACAAAGCGGCCACGGCCATCAACCGGGGTGTGATCAGCCCATGGCTGCTGCACGGCAAAGACGGGGACGCCATCAAGCCGGAGGCATTTTCTACTGCCTGGCAGCGACTGATGGCCAAGGCCCTGACCAAAGGCCTGAAGGAGCGGTTCACGTTTCACGATCTGAAGGCCAAAGGCCTGACCGATGACTCTGAACACTGGGCGGGTCACAAATCGGAGAGGATGCGGCAGGTTTACCACCGGCTGGCGAGGGAAAAGCAGGCGACGCGGTAGGATTTTTTGATGCTGGTTTTGATGCCGACCCCAAAAAGAAAAGGGCCCGCAAACCTGCGAGCCCTTGTCATATATGGCGCACCGGGGAGGATTCGAACCCCCGACCTACTGGTTCGTAGCCAGTTGCTCTATCCAACTGAGCTACCGGTGCATGTCTCGTTGCTGTATCGCCCCGAGAGGCTGCGCATTATTCCCAAAGCCCCGCCGGGAGTCAAGCGCCGGTCGCTCAAAAATTCAGCAATCAGTCTTCTGCGGTTTCCATTTGTTTTTGCAGGTAATTTTCGATGCCGACCAGCTTGACCAGACTAAGCTGGGTTTCCAGCCAATCGATGTGCTCTTCCTCGGATTCGAGAATGTTCTTGAGCAGGTTGCGGCTGATGTAATCCTGGATGGATTCGCAGTAGGCAATACCTTCACGCAGGTCCGGCACCGCCATTTTTTCCAGCTTGAGATCGCACTCGAGCATTTCTTTGGTGTTTTCACCAATCATCAGCTTACCCAGATCCTGCAGATTGGGAATGCCTTCAAGAAACAGGATGCGCTCTACCAGCCAGTCCGCGTGTTTCATCTCGTCGATGGACTCGTGGTATTCCTTCTCGTAGAGCGCCTGGAGACCCCAGTCCTTATACATTTTGGCATGCAGGAAGTACTGGTTGATGGCTACGAGTTCGTTGCCGAGTGCCCGGTTCAGGTACTCAATCGCCTTGGCGTCGCCTTTCATGGGGGTTGTCTCCGTCCGCTTAACTTGGGTTAACCCCCATTGTTAAGCAAGGAGATGACAGAGACAAGGCAGGAATGCAAAAAAGCGCTTGCAATACAAGCGCTTATGTAAATGAGAACGATTAGTTATGCGGTTTGCGGCCAGTAGACCACCACACCGTCAGAGGAAGGGTGCGAGAATGAGGGGGCCTCGTTGGCGCTACGGGCTTCACGCATCACTTGGCGGGCATGACGGGCACATTTACCACACTGACTTCCAACCCCAAGTTCCCGACGAAGATCACGCAGGCTGTCGCAGCCGTTGCCGACCGCTTCCCGTATATGGTTGTCAGTAATGCCCTTACAAATGCATACGTACATAAGAATGCCATCCCTCAATCTCTAGTGGGCATGCTAACCCTAACGCGAATCATTATCAACCGCTTTCAAGAAAGGAAGCATTGGCCTGACCGCATTTCGTCATGGTCAAGCCAGTCACTAGTCACATTGTTGCTTACACCCTCTCCTGCCCTGCCCCACCAACGCGCACACAGATATAGCGCAGAGGGAGCAACTAGTCAGTGAGCGTTGCTTTGCCTGGGACAGGAATCAGGGAGTTTTGCGGTGATTCAGGGCAAGGCTCCTGACCGCCGCCGGTTGCGTAGGGTGCACTGAGCCTA
>NZ_DEXN01000006.1:140253-165849 GCF_002364155.1 Alcanivorax sp. UBA3183 | reverse complement strand
AGGGTGCACTGAGCCTAAGGCGAACTGCACCATCAACCGCCCGATCGGTGCAGTTCGCCTTAGGCTCAGTGCACCCTACATTTTGGAAAGACGCGGGGTTTTGCGTTTGCCATCATAAAAAAAGCCCCGCGATTGCGGGGCTTTTTTAAATCAGTCCGGATCGTGGGATCAGGACGACTTCTTGGCGGCTGGACGCTTGGTAGCCGCTTTTTTCTTGGCTGGCGTCTTGCGAGCGGCAGCTTTTTTGGCGGCTGGCTTGCGCTTGGCTGCGGTTTTCTTGGCAGGAGCCTTGCGGGTTGCCGCTTTTTTGGCTGGCGCTTTGCGAGTGGCCGCTTTTTTACGGGTCGTTTTTTTCTTTACGGCGCGTTTGGCTTTCGCTGCGGCCTTCTTGGCAGCGGCTTTGGCTTTCTGCTCCGCTTTTTTCTGCTCGGCCTTGGCTTTTTTCGCCAGCTTGCGCTCGTGTTCACGCAGCTTGGTCTTCAGGTTACGCTCGGCGGTGCGGAATTTTTTCACCTCGCGAGTGGCGACTTTCTTGGCCGCCTGGATTTCCGCACGAATCAGCTTGGCTTCACCACGCAGATCCTGCAGTTTCAAACGAACGGTATTCATGCGACCGCGTGCCGTATCCACTGCGCGCTTGGCGGCGGCGGTGGAAGAGGCCTTGGCTTTGTCACGTTTGGCGGCAACATCAGCACGCATTTTGGACAGCTTGCCATTCTCGGTATCGATCTTGGCGCGGTGCTTGTCCAGTTTCGCCTGAGTCTGTTCGGCTTTTTTCTGCGCCTGCTCCACGGCTTTCTGCTGCAGTTTCACCTTGGATTCAGCGTTAGTAACGGACTTTGGCAGAGCCGGTGCTTTTGCAGCGGTAGCTTTCTTTGCTGCGGGCTTACGCGCTGCCGTTTTTTTTGCGGCGGCTTTTTTTGCTCGAGCCATGATTGATCTCCTAAGCTATGGCGTTGTCATCAGTACTGCGACAATTCGAAAAATAGCATAAAAAAAAATCAGTTGGTACATTATTTGACCAATTCGTTTTTGTTTTTTTCATTTATCGTCGTCCAGTTTTATCTGTGCCCCTTTTCTGATTCCTTTTCTGTTTCTGAAAAAACATTTTCTGCAGGCCTTCTGACAGGCCGGATGTGCCTGCTTAAAAACCGCAAAGGAATATTTTTCCTGCTGATTTACGCACTTTTGTTAAATAAATCCCAGCCGGCCATGGCATAGAAAAACCGGAAGTGGTGCATTGGCCTGTCATAGAAAACCCTGCAGCAATTGCATTGGAATGCGCCCCGGAATAGAAAGGATATTAGCTCGTACCAGCGCAGCAGCAACGTCGCCACAAGCCGCTACTACCACCACATGCCCTGCTTTCCTGAGTAGAAAAGTGACATCTTCGGGCCTTTTTCAAGAAAAACCGCTCTGGAGAAACGCTGCACTACAATGGAAAACTCGGCATGAGCACTTACCATACACACCGATAACAGACTGGCGCACACATGCCGGGAAATCGGCAAGCAGGGTCCAGCGGAGATACAGGATCGTGCGTGTCGCGATCATTGAGAGGAACCCGTTAAATTTTTGGCGCCCTGCTTTGCCCTTTAGCCAATCAACCAGTGGTGGCAAGGTCTTGCGCATGACAGTCATTTAACAGGATACGAAAAGAGGCAACGCGAGGCCGCAGAGAGAAACCCAACAAGGAAGTCAGCTTCATGGTTTGCAGGGAAGCCCTGGGTCACCGGGTGGCTGCTATTCTATTGGCAAAGCGTCGGACCTATGCAATTTATAGACACAGGCGATACCTGAGTACACAGAGCCGGCGCATTCTCCCAGGAAAAGGGAAACGTCGTCTTACTTCCCTTATACCGTGAAAAGCGCTGTGGGTATTGCGAAGGCGCGGTAAAGCAGCCCTGTTGGCGATACCAACATCGAACCCGGAAGTGTTCAGTGTCTTTTCAGACGCTCACTGACGGTGCTGCCAGAGGCCCTGACGTGTGGAGACGCGCATTGGCGCCCCCGCCAGCAAGAAAGGTACGCACAAAAAAGGGAAGCCGCCGGGCTTCCCTTTTTCAATCTATCTCTGCTGTGCTGCTTCTCAGCCTTGCAAAGCATCCAGCACGCGACTGCGGATATCATCCACCGAACCAACACCGGCCACGCGCACATAGCGGGGCGCCTTGGCATCGTCCTTTTTCGCCAGATCCTGGTAGAAATCTACCAGCGGGCGGGTCTGGGACTGATACACCTCGAGACGTTTGCGAACGGTCTCTTCCTTGTCGTCATCACGCTGAACCAGCTCTTCACCGGTTTCATCGTCCTTGTCGGCTTCTTTCGGCGGGTTGTATTTGACGTGGTAAACCCGGCCGGAGGACGGATGCACACGACGACCGCTCAGGCGCTCGATAATCTCTTCATCGTCCACATCGATTTCGACCACGAAGTCGATATCCACACCCTGCTCCACCAGCGCTTGCGCCTGGGGAATGGTGCGGGGGAAGCCATCGAACAGAAAACCGTTGGCGCAGTCGTCTTCGCTGATACGCTCTTTGACCAGGCCCAGAATGATGTCATCGGATACCAGACCGCCGGCATCCATCACTTTCTTGGCTTCCAAACCCAGGGGAGTGCCTGCTTTAACAGCAGCGCGCAGCATGTCACCGGTGGAAATCTGAGGAATATTGAACTGTTCCTTGATGAACTGCGCCTGGGTGCCCTTGCCCGCACCGGGGGCACCAAGCAGGATGACACGCATAGGATTCTCCATCTTTCTGTGGTCGAAAAGGCATCAGAAGGCCAAGTGAAACGCTCTGTCACAAAGCAAGCCGGCCAGAGCACTCACATCAAGGCAATAAAGCGCTGAATCAGAGACCTGATTCAGGCGTTTCCATGCATAGCTGGGCACTTTGACGACGCGAAATTGTTGCAGAACCTTCCGTTTGGGCCACTCAGGGGCCTCCGAAGGGGTGCAACTTTACCCTGAGGCCCGGTTCTTCACAAGTAATAGGAGGGTGCTACCTTGGTAGCACCCCGGGGAGTTGGCGGGATCAGGGGCGTTCGAGAACCAGCATGGCGGGGCTGTCCTGCGGCAGCTCCAGGGGTTTGACCGGGGCCATGATGGCAGCCTGGTCCACTGCGCCACCGGGAGCCGGGGTGTAGCGGGCACCAATCACTAGCTCCGCACCGTCATCCGGGTAGCGTTGCAGCCAGTCTTGGGCGGACAACGACACGGTGGCAGGAAAATGTGGCACCACCTGACGACGGGCTGCGAGAGGTTGGCCGCTACTGCCTGCCTCGCGAAGATAGACAAAAACGGTGCCCCCCGCCGGCAGGTCTTCCGCCGCAACGACGGCCTCAATACCGGCAAATTTTTCCTGGCGGGCCTTTTGCTCACGGGCATTTTCCAGGCCGCGACGCAGCAGATCGCCGGTTTCACCATTACTGTGCCGGGACAACAGCGCTTGCCAGCCCTGCTCGGCCAGATCATAGCGCCCGGCCCGGTCCGCAGATATGGCCAGCATCATCCAGGCGCCATCATGTGTCGGCTCCCGGTCCAGTACCCAGCGCAATTCGGCCAGGGCCGGATCGGTTAATTTGCCACCGGCTTTCTGGATCAGCGCCCGGGCCAGCAACAGATGCATGGCCGGTTCCTCTGGGCTCATCGCCACCGCCTTGCGGGCGGCTTCTTCACTCTGCTCAGGGGCACCGAGCTGGTCGAACAGGGAGCCCAGTGCGTACCAGCCCATGGCTGACGGGTTCTTCACCAGCTCCGCCTGCAATACACGCACCAGGGCGCCGACAGGCACCTCTGACGCCGCCCGCTCCGGCGACTCGCCAGCGATAATGGCTCGGGCCACCGACCGGTATTCCTGCTGGTCGTTGAGCCAGTCACTGGTATGTTCATTGTAGCCGACCAGGCCATACCCGGCGGCGGCCAGCACCAGCATGATCAGGGGAATGCCAATGGCACCCCGCATCACCTTGCCTGCCTTGCGGGCTTCGCGCTGCCACAACAGCCACAACAAGACACCCAGGGCCAGCAGCAGAACCAGCGCAATCACAATCCACATCATTACCGGTCTCCCCCCTGATTAACGTCGCTATCATCAGCGGCATCATTGTCATCCACTCTGGCACTGGCACGGCGCAGCAGAAGCACGATGACCACAGCACCACTGCCCAGCAATAACAATGGCGCCAGCCAGAGAATGGAAGTGGTGGGCGTTACTGGCGGACGGTAACTGACAAAGTCGCCATAGCGGGAGACAAAATAATCGACAATTTCTTCATCGCTTTTGCCTTCCTTGATCATGCTCTCTACCCGAACGCGCATATCCTGGGCAATACCGGCATCGGAATCGGCCAGGCTCTGGTTCTGGCATTTGGGGCAACGCAGCTCATCCAGCAATACCCGAAAGCGCTGTTCCTGTACCGGAGTCTCAAACTGATAGAGGTCGGTAGCGGCCATCGCCGACAGAGAGAGGCAAAGCAGAAAGACGGTACGCAGAATCATGGTCATGCTCCGCCCTCCTTTGAGCCCTGCTCAAGCAAGGGAGCAAACTTTTCCTGCCAGACGCGCGCATTCAGGTCGCCGGCATGGCGCAGCACGATCTCGCCGTCCGGGTTGATCAGGAAGGTTTCCGGGGCGCCGTAGACGCCAAGGTCCAGACCCAGTTGACCATCGGCATCCACAATCACATGGGTAAAGGGGTTGCCCTGTTCGGCCAGATACTGGCGAGCTGGTGCACTGTCATCCTTGTAGTTGAGGCCGGCAATGGCAACGCCGCGGGCGGCCAGTTCCAGCAGAAAGGGATGCTCCACATAACAGGTGGGGCACCAGGTGGCCCAGACGTTAAGTAACTGCCAGCGGCCTTTCAAAGAATCCTGGGTAAGGGTTTCGTCGGTCATCAGCGATGGCAGGCTGAAGGTCGGCACCGGTTTGCCCACCAGTGCCGATGGCAATTCCTGGGGATCGCGCCCCAGACCACTGCCCAACAGCACCGCCAGCAACACGAAGCCGACTAGCGGCAGGAATACCCAGGGAGAATTAGCTTTCATGGGACACTCCTTCTTCGCTGGTCGCAAATCGCTGACGACGGTAACGCTTGTCAGACAGCGCTAGCGCTCCACCCAACGCCATCATCAGGGCGCCCAGCCAGATCCAGCGGATACCCGGTTTGAAATAGATACGCACGGCCCATGCATTGCCGTCTTCCAGCGGCTCGCCCATGGCCACATAAAGGTCGCGCCAGAACCCGGCATCGATAGCGGCTTCCGTCATGATCTGACCACTGGCGTGATAGGTACGTTTTTCCGGATGCATGATGGCTTCCGGCTCGCCCTGATAGGTCACATGAAAGTGGCCACGGGTAGAGTCGAAGTTGGGACCGACATAACTATCCAGGCTGTCAAACACAAACGCATAGTCACCGATGGATGCCTGATCCCCGGGCGCCATACGAATATCCCTTTCCACTTCGTGGAAGCTCACCAGGGTAATGCCTGCCACCATCACCGCCAGGCCACAGTGGGCCATGACCATGCCCCAGTAACCGCGCCCCAGTTTCCCCAGGCCGGTAAAGAATCCCTGGCCATAAGCTCTGGCCCGGCGCACCACGTCATCCACATGGGCAAACACCAGGAACAGGGCCAGCATGATCGCCAACACGCCCTGCCAGGGGGATGGCTCGGGGAGCCGCGCAGCAAACCAGCCGGCAATGATCGCCGCCGGGGCCAGCAGTGCCATGCGCTTGAGCAGGCCGTTGCCATCCTGACGTTTCCAGTTACTGAAAACGCCTGGCACCATCAACAGGATCAGTACCAGCGTCAGCGGCACAAAGAACCCGTTGAAGTACGGGCTGCGGATGGAAATTTTCAGGTCCATGGCCTCGAAGAACAGCGGGGCCACGGTGCCCACCAGCACCACAAAGGTGGCGGTGAGGAGAATCAGATTGTTGCCCAGCAAGAAGGCTTCCCGGGACACCGGCTTGAAGCCCTTGTTGTTGGTCAGGGCGGAAGAACGAAACGCAAACAGGGTCAGTGCGCCGCCAGCCACCACGCTCAGGAACGCCAGAATAAAGGTGCCCCTCTCCGGATCATTGGCGAAGGCATGGACCGAGGTCAGCACTCCGGAACGCACCAGGAAGGTCCCCAGCAGGCTCAGTGAGAAAGCGATGATGGCCAGCAACACGGTCCAGGCCCGGAACATGTTGCGTTTTTCCGTTACCGCCAGGGAATGGATCAGGGCAGTGCCCGCCAGCCAGGGCAACAACGAGGCATTTTCCACCGGATCCCAGAACCACCAGCCGCCCCAGCCCAGCTCGTAGTAGGCCCACCAGGAGCCCAGGGCGATGCCCACGGTGAGAAAACTCCAGGCCACGGTGGTCCAGGGCCGGGCCCAACGCGCCCAGGCCGGATCCATATTGCCTGCCAGCAGCCCGGCCACGGCAAAGGCAAAGGCCACGGAAAAGCCCACATAGCCCATATACAGCATGGGCGGGTGAATAATCAGGCCCGGGTCCTGCAGCAGCGGATTCAGATCCGCCCCGTCCAGCGGAAACCAGGGCAGGACCCGATCAAAGGGATTGGATGTGAGCAGCATGAACAGCAGGAAGCCCACCGAGATCATGCCCATCACGGACAACACCCGGGCGACCATGTGCAGGGGAACGCTGCGACTCAGCACCCCGACCATGGCCGCCCAGCCGCCCAGCATCCAGCCCCACAGCAGCAGCGAGCCTTCATGACCACCCCATATGGCGGATAGCCGATAGGCTAGCGGCAACGCGGAATTGCTGTGGTTGGCCACATAGGCCACGGAGAAGTCGTTAATGTAGAAGCTATAGCCCAGGCAGACCATGGAAAGGGTCAGTGCCAGCCACTGCACCCAGGCCAGTGGGCGGGCATACCATTGCAAGGCAAGAATGTTACGATGCACCCCGATCAACGGGAATACTGATAAACACAGGGCTGCAGCCAGTGCCAACCACAGGGATAGATGCCCGATTTCTGCCGCCACGAGAGCTCCTCAATCCGCTTTTTACTGTCCGATGCCTGTCAAACCGCCGTCACGCGCGGTCCGGCGCGCATAGCATCGGTACATGGTCCGGCAATTGCAAGTCCGTGGCATGGGGGGAGTCGCTGAATACCCTATAATGAATTTCAGCCGTTCCCGAGCCGCAATTGATCCTCAGGAAGCATAGACCAGCGTCTTTATTGTCCGTTCATCGGTCATTTTCGGTAAAGCCATCCTTTCGACATATTTTGAGACGCTTGCTATTCGTATGCTTTCACTTGGCTTTGCTAGTATGCGTTCGATCATGACACCGTGTCATAGCGGTGCCGATAAAACGTCATAAATCATCCATATACTCGGAATGTGCCATCAGGCCTTCACGGAGTAAGACTTTGAGCACTACAACAGAACAGAAATCCTCCTACGATCGCGAGGACTTGCTTGCCTGCGCCCACGGCGAGCTTTTCGGGCCCGGCAACGCGCGCCTGCCACTACCCAACATGCTGATGATGGACCGTATTGCCCATATCAGCGATCAGGGTGGCAAGTACGGTAAAGGCGAAATTATCGCCGAGCTGGATATTCGCCCGGACCTGTGGTTTTTCGAATGCCACTTCGAAAGTGATCCGGTGATGCCCGGCTGCCTGGGCCTGGATGCCACCTGGCAGCTGCTGGGCTTTTTGCTGGGCTGGTTGGGTCACCCGGGCCGCGGCCGCGCCCTGGGCGTGGGGAGTGTGAAATTCTCCGGGCAGATTCTGCCAACGGCCAAGAAGGTAACCTACAAACTGGACGTGAAACGGGTCATTTCCCGCAAGCTGATTCTGGGCATCGCCGATGCCACCGTCAGCGTTGACGGCAAGGAGATCTACCTTGCCGAAGACCTCCGCGTAGGCCTGTTCACTTCCACCGACGGATTTTAGGAGCCAAACATGCGCCGCGTAGTCATCACAGGAATGGGCATTGTCTCCTGCCTGGGCAACGATACCGATAGCGTCACCCGGTCCTTGCGCGAGGGCCGTTCCGGCATTCGCTTCAAGGAAGACTACAAAGAGCTGGGCATGCGCAGCCACGTTGCCGGCACCCCGGAAATCGCACTGGAAGACTTCATCGACCGCAAGCCCCGTCGTTTCATGGGTGATGCGGCCGCCTATGCCTACATCGCCATGCAACAGGCGATCACCGATGCGGGCCTGGAAGAAGACCAAGTCAGTAACGAGCGAACCGGTCTGGTCGCCGGCTCCGGTGGCCACTCCTCCTTTAATCAGGTGGAAGCCGCAGATATCGCCCGCAACCGTGGCGTTAAACGCGTTGGCCCCTACATGGTGCCCCGGGTAATGGCCTCCACCGTCTCCGCTTGCCTGGCCACGCCTTTCAAGATCAAGGGTATCAACTACTCCATTGCTTCCGCCTGCGCCACCAGCGCCCACTGTATTGGTAACGCGGTGGAACAGATTCAACTGGGCAAACAGGACGTGGTGTTTGCCGGCGGTGGTGAAGAAGAACACTGGACCCTGAGCTGTCTGTTCGACGGCATGGGCGCCCTGTCCAGCAAGTACAACGACACGCCGCAAACGGCCTCCCGGGCTTACGATGCCAACCGCGATGGCTTTGTGATCGCGGGCGGTGGAGGCATGGTCGTTGTCGAAGAGCTGGAACATGCCAAAGCGCGTGGCGCAAAAATCTACGCAGAAGTGATCGGCTATGGCGCCACCAGTGACGGCCATGACATGGTCGCGCCCAACGGCGAAGGCGCTGCGCGCTGCATGCGCCAGGCACTGGCCACCATGGACGGCAAGGTCGATTACATTAATGCCCACGGCACCAGCACCCCGGTGGGGGATGTGGCCGAGCTGAAAGCCATTCGTGAAGTGTTTGGCGACAATTGCCCGGACATCGGCTCCACCAAGAGCCTTTCCGGTCACAGCCTGGGCGCCGCCGGGGTTCACGAAGCCATCTACAGCCTGCTGATGATGCAGCATGACTTCACCGCCCTGAGCGCCAATATCGAAACCCTGGATGAAAAGGCGGAAGGACTGCCGATTCTGGTGCAGGGCAAGGATAGCGGCCCGGCCACCGTGCTGAGCAACAGCTTTGGCTTTGGTGGCACCAATGCCAGCCTGGTACTGCGCAAGTGGGAAGGGTGAGGAAAAAGCAGTTAACAGTGAATAGTTAACAGCGAAAAAGAGCTCGGCATTGCCGGGCTTTTTTTGTTTGGGGTATTTGTTTTTGCAAGGCCGCCCTGCATCGCTTCGAGTCCACGAAAACCTTCCTTTATTCGTAGGGTGCACTGAGCCTAAGCGAACTGCACCAATCGGGCGTTTGATGGTGCAGTTCGCTTAGGCTCAGTGCACCCTACATTTTGGAAATCGGCCGGTGTTTGCAACCCAAAAAAAAGCCTCCGGAGAGGAGGCTTAAAAATACCGTCATAGCTATTCCTGCCTTGGCAGGTCCCGAGCCTGATGACGATAGGCACACAATGTTCAGCAATCAGAACCAGCGGTTGTCCATGGTGATAAAGGTGTCGTCGGCATCGATCAGTCGTTGCGCGTCCAGCTCCACACGGGGCAGCTCCCAGTGGAAAAAATACTGCGCCGCCTGCAATTTACCTTGAGCAAAATCCTTGTCTTCGGGGGCGTCCAGGGCCGCTGCGGCATTGGCCTGCCGCAACCACATCCAGGCTGCCACGGTATGCCCCATCAGTTGCAGGTAGGCATTGGCATTGGACAGCGCCATGCGCGGCCCCTGCTCTGCCATCAGCTTGCCTGCGGCTGTAGTGGCCGCTTCAACACGCGGTAACATGGCTTTAAGCGCCTGGGCAAACGGCTGACAGCGATCATCGGTGGCGTTATCGACATCGGCGAGGATACGCTGGGCCAGCAGTTGCAGCCCCTTGCCGTTGGCCATCCACACCTTGCGACCCAGCAGGTCCATGCCCTGCACACCGGTGGTGCCTTCGTGAATGGGATTAAGGCGGTTGTCACGCCATACCTGTTCCACCGGATATTCGCGGGTGTAACCGGCGCCACCAAACACCTGAATGGCCATATCGTTGGCTTTGACACCAAATTCTGAAGGCCAGCTTTTCAGTACAGGCGTGAGCAGATCCAGCAGCAGGTGGGCATCCTTCGCTGCCGCCTCATCACCGGTCTCGATGTCATCCACCAGACGATAGCCATACAGGCTCATGGCGATGGCCGCTTCCGCGTAGGCCTTCTGGGTCAGCAACAGACGTTTTACATCCGCGTGTTCAATGATGGGAACCTGCGGTTTGCTGAAATCCGCATCATCCGGATGCCGGCCCTGCAGGCGATCGCGGGCGTAATCCAGTGCATAGCGATACCCCCGGTAACCCAGCACCGCCGCACCAAAGCCCACGCCCACCCGCGCTTCATTCATCATCTGGAACATATAGCGCAGGCCCTGATGAGCTTCGCCCACCAGGTAGCCATGGCAATCATCATTATCGCCAAAGGTCAGCGCAGTACTGGTGGTGCCCCGGTAACCAAGCTTGTGGATCAGGCCGGCAAGTACCACATCGTTGCGCTCCCCCGGGTTTCCCTGGGCATCCAAACGGTATTTGGGTACCACAAACAGGGAAATCCCCTTCACCCCTTCCGGGCCACCGGGAATCTTGGCCAGCACCAGGTGGACGATATTATCCGCCAGCTCGTTATCGCCGCCGGAAATGTAGATCTTGTTGCCCTTGAGGCGATAGCTACCGTCTTCCTGAGGCACCGCACGGGTGCGGATGTCGGCCAGGGAAGAACCGGCATGGGGCTCGGTCAATGCCATGGTGCCGGTAAAGCGCCCCGCCATCATCGGTTCCAGAAACTGTGATCTCAGGGTGTCGCTGGCAAAATTGCGAATCACATTGGCCGCTGCAGCCGTCAGAAAAGCATAGCCGGTAGAGCTGGGATTCACACAAGTGAACATCCCCTTGCAAGCTGCGGCCGCGATTTCCGGCAACTGCATGCCTCCCTCTTCAAAACTGGCCCGTGAAGAGAGAAACCCGGCATTGATATAGGCATCGAAAGCGGTTTTCACTTCCGGGCGCATGACCACTTTGCCGTCCACAAAGGTCGGCTCGTCCTTGTCCGCCAGGCTGTTGTGATTGGCGAACTTTTCCCGGGCCAGTTTCTCTGCCGTATCCAGTGCCGCCTCGATGGTTTCCCGGCTGTGCTCCGCAAAACGCGGACGCTGGAACAGGGTGTCGGTGTCCAGTACTTCGAACAGCTGAAAACTGAGATCACGACGATCGAGAATCACATCACTCACGGTTTGGCTCCGGTTGGTTTGAACCTAAATTGCTGACTGCCCATGGATTCAGGTTGAACAGCTTGCCATCCCCCCTCCCGGTCTGGCATTGTCGCCTATGACTTATTCATGGTGGAATACGACACGATGTACCGAGTAGCCGTATTAGCCTTCGATGGCGTTTTTGCTTCTGCCCTTACCGGGGTGGTGGATTTGTTCAACCTGACCGGGGTGACCTGGAACCGCATCCACGACCAGCCGCTGGATCGGCAGTTCGAGGTACGCGTTGTCTCACGGGGCGGTAACCCGGTGCGCTGTACCAACGGCATTCGCATGGCGGTGGACTGCTCCCTGGAGCAACTGGATCAGGCCGACCTGGTGATCGTGCCAACCATCGGCGGCAAGCTGGAAACCGTGCTGGCCCAGGAGCAGGACGTCCTGCCCTGGCTGCGCTTTCTGCATCAAGGGGGAGCGGACCTGGCCAGCAACTGCACCGGGGCTTTCCTGCTGGCCGAAGCCGGCCTACTGGACGGCAAGACCGCCACCACCCACTGGGGCTTCAGCCAGCAGTTTCGCCATCACTATCCGCAGGTAAAACTCAACGAGCGCGAGCTGATTACCCGCGATGGCAATATCTTCTGCGCCGGTGGCGGCACCGCCTGGAGGGACCTGACCATCCTGCTGGTAGAGCGTTACTGCGGCGCCGATCTGGCCCGGGAGCTGGCACGGGCCTTTGTCATTGATGTGCGCAACGACCTGCAAAGTATATATGCCGGCCTGCCCGCCCACAGCTATCACCAGGACGACCAGGTACAGACCATCCAGGCGTGGATTCATGAGCACTACAAGGAGAGCACCAGTCTTGGTCAGCTGGCAGAAATGGTTCACCTGAGCCCACGCCAATTGCAGCGACGCTTTACCACCACCCTGGGCGAGCCACCGTTGCAATACCTGCAGCGGGTACGCATTGAAGCGGCGCGCAAGATGCTGGAGCGCGGCACCAACAACCTGGCAAGGCTTTCAGAACAGGTGGGTTACCAGGACGTAAGCAGTTTTTCCCGCCTCTTCAAACGCCATACCGGACTGTCGCCCAGCCACTACCGACAGCGTTTTTCCCGTACCGGAACCCTCTCTGACTGAAAGGGCCACTGCGGCGACCAACGTGAAGAACCTTGACGGGCTGTTGACGACTCGGGCCTGATGATAGTCATAATCAAAAAAAGGAGAGACCCCGTGGAAAACCTGTCCATCATACTCGTGGAAGACCATCGCCAACTGGCCCAAACCGTGGTGGAATTTCTGGAACAGGAAGGCGCCACGGTGGATTATGCCGGCAACACCAGCCTGGCCCGGGAACTGGTCCAGGAGCATCATTACGATCTGATGCTGCTGGATGTAATGCTGCCCGGCGAAGACGGCTACAGCTTCTGCCAGTACCTGCGCAAAGAGTTGGCTCTGGACCTGCCGGTAATCTTCATGACCGCCCGCGACCAGCTGGAAGACAAACTGGAAGGTTTTGACCGGGGCGGTGACGACTACATCGTCAAGCCCTTTGCCCTGCCGGAATTGGCAGCCCGGGTCTCCGCCCTGATTCGCCGTCAACGCAAAGAAGTGACCGCCAATACCTTGCAGGTGGCAGATCTGCAGCTGGACCCCGCCCGTCAGGAAGTTCGCCGCGACGGTCAGCTACTGAAGCTTTCTCCCACTGCCTTCCGTATTCTGCGCATCCTGATGCGAGAATCCCCCAAGGTGGTCAGCCGCGAACAGCTTGAACATGAGCTGTGGGGTGACCTGGTGCCGGACTCTGATGCTCTGCGCAGTCACCTGTACAATCTGCGCAAGGCGGTGGACAAACCCTTCGAGAACGCGTTGCTCAATACCCTGCCTGGTGTGGGCTTCAGCATTCAGGAGGACCGCCCTACCGCTGGATAGTGGGTCTCTGACGAACGCCCTGCGCAGGCAGGGCTTGCACTTTATGTCTCAGGGGCCTGACAATACGCAAAAATAACAATATGCCTCCCCCCCCCTATGCCTGCCGATGTGATTCCTCTGCCAAGCTATACCACCTGTCAATCGCTGCTTGATGCACATCTGACGGAGCTGCAAAACCGCTTCGGAATGGCTACGTGGATGATTACCCGCCTGAGCGGTGAAGATTTGATCCTGTTACGAGTGCAGGATGGGCATTACGGTCTGCAGCGGGGAGAACGACTGCAATGGCAGAACAGCTACTGTGTTCGTATGGTGGAACTAGGTGCCCCCCGCATCACCACGGATGTGAGCACGGACCCTGATGATCCGTTCAGCTCACTGAACAACTCTCTGGATATCGGCGCCTACATCGGTTTGCCCCTGGTAGACAGCGACAATCGCCTGTTCGGCACACTGTGCGCCATGGACCCCCAGGCCCAACCGGCCGATCTTGCCAACGCTCTGCCCTCCCTGACCCACGACGCCGCCCTGATCAGTTTTCTGCTCAACAATGCGGTGCGCGAAGCCAGGGAAAAACGGCTCACCACCTTTGTGGAACACCCGGATCGCTGTGACGATACCGGGCTGCCGGGCCGTAAAGGCTGGGATGATATTTGTCGACAGGAAGCCAGCAATTGCCGGGATTTTGGTCTGCAGGCATCGGTCCTTTATCTACAGGCGCCGGAAGACGGCGACAGCCTGACCATTGCCGACTCCCTGGCCGCACTGCTAAGGGAACAGGACAGCATTGCCCACTTGGGAAGTAACTGTTTCGGGATTCTTCTTGCCGACACCGACGAGGAAAAATCCCGCCGCGTGGCAGATCGGATTCGTGACGCGCTGAATGCCAAGCAATTGTTGGTACGCATTGATCAGGAAATGCTGATCAGCGGCTAAGGAGCCTCTGAATCAGGAAAACCGGATCGCCACTTCGGTACCCCGACCGGGGGCACTGGTTACCATCAGGTGCCAGTGATAGCGCTCACACAGCCGTTGCACGATGGCCAGGCCCAGGCCATGCCCCGCTTCCTGGCTTTGCCCGCGCTCAAACGGTTTCAGAATCCGCGCCAGCTCATCCGCATCCATACCGGCCCCGTAATCCACCACGTGCACGGTCTTTTCCGCCACCAGGATGGTGACATCGCCAGAACCGCTGTAGTTGATGGCATTGCGCACCAGATTGGTCAGCACGATGGTCAGCGCCACTTCCGGGCTGTGCACGGTCAGCAGGGCCGTCTGGCGAACCTGCAGGCGAATCTGCTTGCGGTCCGCCAGCGGGCTGAGGCGCTCCATCAGGTTGACTGCCAGGTCGTTGACGATCACGTCCTCGCTGTCCGGCTGGCGCTGCTCCGTGCGCGCCAGCATCAGCAACGTTTCCAGCGTTGCCTCCATGTCCTCCACAGTATCTTCCATGCGGCGGATCAGGGGGCGATCACCGATCTGGCTGACCAGCAATTCCAGGTTGGCACGAAACACTGCCAGTGGCGTGCGCAACTCGTGACTGGCATCACGGGTAAACTGCCGTTCGCGCTCCACAAAGCTCACCAGCCTGTCCGCATAGGCATCCAGCGCCGACACCAACACCGCCACTTCGCTGTCGGTATCCGCATCAATACCACTGAGATCCGGCCGTGCAATACTGGGGTCTTCCACCGGGGTATGCCGTAGCCGGTCAGCAAGCTGCACTAATGGCGACAACAGATCGCGGGATTTTTTCCAGCCCAGAAACGAGGTGATGTAGATCACCAGCAGCACACCGGTGAGAGGCAGAATACCAAACAGAAAAGCCAGTACCGACACCCGCTTTTCATCGAAAATCAGATATAGCCGGGCATCCCCTTTCCGCTCCAGATAGACGATCGGCCGCTCGCCGGCCAGATCCGCCCGCTGGTAACCGTCAGGTAAAGACTGCAATACCTGCGGGATATCATCGTTGACCTTCTCGCTGGTCAGCAATCCCAGCAGGTGACGCGTGTTGGGGCGTGGCTGGGTCGGGTTCTCATCCAGCAGGGTCCAGTAGTGCTCGGCTTCCTTGATCAGTGCCTGCTTCACCAGAACCTGTTCGATAATGTTGGCCGTGGCCCACACGCCCAGCACCGTAGTCAGACTGATCAGCAACAACTGAAGCAGGTAGACGCGGGTAATACGATGCTGGACGCCGGTTTTCTTCATGCAAGATACTCAACGGGTTCAGCCGGCAGTATTCGCCGGACGGGAAAACAGATAATGGGCAACGAACCATTCTTCCCCGTCACGATAGTCAAACAACTCCGCGCAGGCCATGAAAAACATACGCCAGCGTTGCAGCCATACCTTGCCGTTGCCCTTGCCATACACCTCATCCAGCAACGGGATCAGCCGGGATTGCTTCTGGTCCGCCAGTTCCAGCCAGCCCTCAAGGGTCCGCGCGTAATGGGTTCCATTCACTGCCCAGCGCTGTTCCTCCTCCAGTTTGCCCGCACAGTGGGGCAACCAGTCGTAGGAGGGCATCATGCCGCCAGTAAAGAAATACCGCGCCATCCAGTCGCTGCTGCCCTCATCTTCAAACAGATAGGTCAGATTGAGATGGCAAAACACATGAATAAACAGCTTGCCGCCTGGTTTCAACCAGTCATGAATCCGCGCCATCAGGGTACTGTGGTTGCGCATGTGCTCGAACATCTCCACAGAGACGACCCGGTCAAAGGGCTGATCAGGCTGAAACAATGACGCGTCTGCAGTAATCACTCGCACATTGGTCAGGCCTTTTTCTTTCGCCCGCCCCATGATGAAGGCTTTCTGTGATGCCGAGTTGGAAATGGCGGTGATACGGCTGCCCGGGTAGTGTTCTGCCATCCACAGCGTCAGTGACCCCCAGCCACACCCCATTTCCAGGATCTCTTGACCGTTGTCCAGTTCGGCACGCTCGCAAGTCATCGCCAGCATGGCGCGCTCGGCCTCTGCCAGGTCATTAACACCGTCCGGCCAGTAAGCGCTGGAATACTTCAGATACGGGCCGAGGACCTGTTCATAAAAACGCGAATCCACCTCGTAATGCTGCTCGTTGGCTTCATTCTGGCCCACTGCCACCGGGCCCTGCTTCAGCGAGCTTTCCAGGTCATCACGATTGTGCTTCTGTCGCTCCTGTTCAAGCCGCTTTCCCAGCAAACGCCGGATACCGAAACGTACCAGGGCATCCGGCAACAGGCCGGACTCCGCCATTTGAATCATCATGATTTGGGTCTCCAGGGAAAGAACGCACTGGTAGTGCGCTGATAGTCTCGATAATCGTCGCCACGGGATTTCAGTGCCTGCTTTTCCGTGTAGGGAATGCCGGTGACGAACCAGAGGAAAACAAACATGGCCAGCGGCAAACACCACAGCCAGGCCCCCTGAGTAGCGCCAATGGCGATCAGCGGGTAACTGCACCAGTGCAACCATTCAAAGAAATAATTGGGATGGCGGGAATAACGCCACAACCCTTCACGGCAAGTGCGCCCGGCGCTGTCCGGCTTCTGCTTGAAACGCGACAGTTGCCTGTCGGCCAGACTCTCTCCGGCAATCGCCAGTACGCCAAGACAGGCGCCCAGGACGACCGTAATGCCGTAGCTGTGTTGCTGGCTGCCGATCACCCAGAACGTGAGGGCAAAACCCCAGGCCAGCAGAGCCTGGCCCCAGTAAAACAACAGAAATACCGGCTGGGTCTTTTCCTGCAGGGCTTCACGCATGGCCGCGTAGCGACCATCTTCATGGGATTCACTGGCCACCCGCCGAAAAATATGACTGCCCAGCCGCACGGACCAGAGCAACAGCAGCGCACCGGCCGCCCACCGCGGCAGGGAGGCGCCACTGCCCATCACCAGAAAAATGAGTCCGACCACACCCACCGACCAGGACCAGAACACATCCACCCAGCCCGCATTACGAGTCTGCAACTGCTGCAACCACAACACCGAGGCCACGATCAGCAAGGCGATAAGCAACAAATAATGTATCTCAGGCATGATGATGTTCCCTTTCACCGGTGAGTTGCGCCCCGTAGGCCAGCAGCGGCACCGCCACAGCCCAGACCACACCATAGGTCACTGCGATTGGCAGCCAGTCGAGCGGCGCGCTGGCCGCCCCCAGTCTGATGCCCATGGTGACGGAAAAGATACCACCCACGGCGCCAAAAGCGGCGCCCAGCCAGGGCCTGCCACACAACCAGCGCAGGCTGTAGTGAAAACTCGCGGCAAATCCCAACCACAAGGCCCAGATCCAGCCCGGCGCCAGCCAGGGGTGATCCCAACGGGTATAAGCCAATAAGCCACTGCTCAACCAGATCGGCTCAAGTAACAGGCAAAGTACAAGGCCCCACAGCAGCATGGAGGTATTCTTGATCCAGCGAGGGTCAAACCACCACTGCCCTGCCAACATGACTCCCAGCACAGCCCAGGATGGCCAGGACATGTCCCTGGCACCGCCAAATACCGCCGCCGCCCACAACAGCTGGAAGCCGACAAAATTAATAACTAAAGGGGCTGGTAGTCTTTTCATTCGCGAACAGTGCGCCTTCACTCGTCAATAGCCTGTGAAATTCCTTCACAGGCGAATCACCCGCCTGCGCTCACAGTTGGCTGATGAGATCATTACTGATGACAAGCGCCCTCTTCGTGCCGCTGCTGCTAATAGGCTGCAGCTCGGCCCCCCTTGGCCCCTATGGCTACACAGACCATTACCTTGAGCGCAGCAGCAATAATGCCAGCCAGGATGCAGTGCTGCCTGATGACGAGATCCTTTCCCGCTTTATCAATTTCTACAATCCCCTGGACCAGGATCATATTGCCAACGACATGGATCAGATCTACGCCGAGGACCTGTACTTCAATGACACCCTGGTCACTCTGCTCGAGCGGAATGCTCTGCAAGAACATCTGCTGGCTA
Organism: Alcanivorax sp. UBA3183; assembly: GCF_002364155.1. Classification (NCBI taxonomy): domain Bacteria; kingdom Pseudomonadati; phylum Pseudomonadota; class Gammaproteobacteria; order Oceanospirillales; family Alcanivoracaceae; genus Alcanivorax; species Alcanivorax sp. UBA3183. The sequence goes on along the minus strand of NZ_DEXN01000006.1, from coordinate 147,716 downwards.
CTGCCGAGCGATTGAGCCAAATGTCACTGCAACCGGTGAACGTGATCCGCGACGACAACCAGGTCTATCTGGTCTGGGTGATGGACGCACGCTTCTCCCTGCTGGGCAGAGAGCGCCTGTCGCGCACCATTGGCATCAGCCAGCTACGCTTCAATCGCGACGGAAAGGTATTCTTCCACCAGGATTTCTGGGACAGCAGCCAAGGCCTGGACCAGCATCTGCCAGTATTAGGACCGATGACCCGATGGCTACGCAATCACTGATACGCCCCCTTCTGCTTTCACTGGCCTGCCTGCTGGGTAACACTGCCCATGCTAACGACTGGCAGCTATGCCACCGCAGTGATGTAAAGGCATTGCGCTTTATCACCGTGGGAGAGGCACGCCTGCTTCGCCAAGACTGCAATGTCGATGACCTGCTGGCAGCGCCAATGAGGCTGGAATTCAGTTACTACCGTGAAGTTCCCGGCGATGCCTTTGCCAAGGCGGCCATGAACTTTCTGGAAAAAAACCTCAACGACAGGGATTTCGCGCAACTCAAACCCCGTTTTGAGGGTTTTAACAGTCATTATCAGGATATTGGCGATGGCGACACCTATGCCATGGTCTATCAGGATGAGCAGCTTTTGCTGATGCTCAATAACGATCCGCTCACCAATGAACAGGGAGATCGTTTCGCCAAGGCCTACTTGCGAATCTGGTTCGGGGAAACCCCCTACTCAAACAACCTCAAAGAGGCCCTGTTAGGTAACCCCTGACGCCCCGCTGCTATTGCGCCTGGGCAGGCCAATCGGGATACTGATTACATAAAAATCAATATCTTTTGGGGATATAGCAGCATGTCCAAGCTGTTCCATGTGTTGGCCTCTTCTGCCCGGCAGATCAGCCGGCACGACCGTGCCACTACGCTGAAAGGCACTCTGCTGATTACCATCAGTGCCGTATTCCTTTCCCTGGTGCTCACCAGCATTGCCATTCTGGTCGTTGGCGAAAGAGACTGGCTTTCCGCCTTGGTGCTGGCCACCTTGCTCCCGCTGCTACTGCTGCCCCCCCCCCTCTATCTGGTGGGCAGCCGACTGATGTCTCTGGACCGACAGAACCATCAGTTGCAACAGCTCGCCCGGGAAGATCACCTCACCGGCCTGTTCAACCGCCCTCACCTGCTCAGCATGCTGGAAAGAGAACTGGCGCTGAGCCAGCGTCATAATTACACCGTGTCCATCCTGCTGCTGGAGATCAACGACTTCACCCAGCTGCTGGATGAGTTTGGACGTCACACTGGCGAAAAGGCTCTACGCCTGTTTGCCGACTGTATTCGTGAAAAAATTCGCGAAAGCGATCTTTTCGGGCGCTTCGACGGTGCCCAGTTCCTGCTGGTACTCCCTCACACCAGCTATGACGATGCCGCCCGCATGGGCGAAGGTCTGCGCGCTCTCACCGCCGGCATCAGGCTGACTTGTCAACAACCCGGGGACATGCAACAGGAAAATGTCAAAATCAGCGCAAAAATCGGCGTTGCCAGTACAGAAAACAGTGGCCGCAGTATCAACCCGCTACTTAACGAGGCCGACTACGCGCTTTATCAAAACCGAAACGAAGGACGCGACCGTTCTGACCCACCAAGAAGCAACCTTTAAAGCTTATCTAAAAAATAAAAAGTAATGCTTTTACACTAGATAATTACAAAAAAAGACCTCCTGCTACCAAACAATTTCCATATTTGTAAATTTTTTTATTAATCTGTCATGTGAGGATTTACATGGGAGACAGGCTGCACAACACTGATCTCGTGTTTGTACTGCCTATTGGACAAAACAAGGAAGGAGCTTATGAACGCTAAACATTTTTTGGCGGCTAGTATTGCTTGCGCATCCGTCACTGCGACCACTGCGGTCACTGCTGACGAAATCCCCGAGCGTTATTTCTACTTTGGTGGCCACATCAGTGAAAACTTTTTAGATGTAGGTGATCACATCGACGGCGACACCAGCGACAACTCAGTGACTTTGCCGGGTGCCCAGATAGGTTACCGGTTTAATCGTGACTGGTCTGTTCAGGGTTGGTGGGAACGTAACAACTCCAATACACAACTATTCAGGAAAGCAGACATCAACATTGCCCACGGCAGCCTGCGTAAACATTTCGCTGGGAATTCCGCGTTCGAACCTTATGTGGGTATCGGTGCCGGTGAGTTCCGCACTGAGTTTTCACGTGCAAGGGTCGCAGCCCAATCACTCTCAGATGAAGATTTCAAGGAAACCATCGGTACTCTGGAAACCGGTTTCCAGACCATGCTGCACCCCCACTTCATGCTGGACGTGGGCGCTCGTCCCTACTACAGCTTCCGCACCGAGCGCTGGGATGCTGAAGTCTATGCAGGCCTGAACTTCCTGATCGGTGCATCCGAGAAAGAAGAAGAACCCGCTCCGGTCGTTGAAAACGTGGTAACCGACAGCGACGGTGACGGCGTACCTGATGATCGCGATCAGTGTGCCAACACCCCGGCTGGCGCCCAGGTTGACGCAACCGGCTGCGAACTGGACGACGATGGTGACGGCGTAGTCAACAGTGCCGACGAATGCCCGGATACTCCGGCCGGCGCACTGGTAGACGAGAAAGGCTGTCAGCAGTATCTGGAAAAAGACGTTAAGGAAACCCTGTACGTTGAGTTCGGTCTGGACAAGGCGGAAGTGCGTCAGACTTCCTACCCTGACCTGGAGCGTCTGGCTGAAGAGATGCGCAAGTATCCCTCTGCTGACCTGGTACTGGAAGGTCACACCGACAGCACTGGCGCAGCGAGCTACAACAAGTCGCTCTCCAAGAAGCGTGCTGATGCAGTGAAGAAAGTACTGGTGGAAGAGTTCAACATCAGCACTGACCGCATCACCACCGAAGGCTACGGCGAAGAGAAGCCGATTGCCGACAACGGCACCAGTGAAGGCCGCGCGGAGAACCGTCGCGTAGAAGCCATCATGAAGGCCACTACCCAGGAAGCTCAGTACCAATAAGAGCTTTTCCTGAACGAAAAAGGGCCGGCATTGCCGGCCCTTTTTTTATGCTCTTCGTCGAAGTGCGCACTGAGCCTAAGGCGAAGTGCACCCTACCCACACCTCAGCCCTTGCGGCGAGCAGCAAAAAACGCCTTCAGCATGGCCGCACTCTCCGCCGCCAGCAGCCCCCCTTCAACCAGCAATTTGTGGTTATAGAAGTCCACCTGCGGCAACTGCAATTGACTCTCACAGACCCCGGCTCGGGGCTCTTTGGCTGCATAGACCAGACGGGCTACACGGGCATGAACCATGGCACCAAAACACATGGTGCAGGGCTCAAGGGTCACGTACAGCGTGCTTCCCGGTAAGCGGTAATTCTGCTCGGCACGTGCAGCAGCACGTAGCGCCACAACTTCCGCATGGGCGGAGGGATCATGGGCGATGATGGGTTGATTGTAGCCCTCGCCCAGCACCTGCTGATCACGGACCAGCACGGCCCCCACCGGCACTTCGCCTGCCTCGGCAGCCTGCCGGGCCAGTTCCAGCGCCCGCTGCATCCAGATTTCGTCGTTCATGGTTCTATCCTGATCAATGCGGGGCCATGGTATGTCGCAGCCGGCCCTAGCACCAGCACCCCATTTCGTTACAATCATGCCATCAACCGCATTGAGAGCTGTTATGACATCCATCGGAACGCCTTTTACCGACACCGCCACCCGCGTCATGCTGCTGGGCAGCGGCGAACTGGGCCGGGAAGTGGCCATCGAACTGATTCGTTATGGCTGCGAAGTGATCGCCGTGGACCGCTACGATCATGCCCCGGCCATGCAGGTGGCCCAGCGTCGTCATGTCATCAACATGCTCGATGGTGCCGCCCTGCGCCAGTTGGTCGAACAGGAAAAGCCGGCACTGATCGTGCCGGAAATCGAAGCCATCGCCACCGACGAACTGGTTCAACTGGAAAGCGAAGGCTTTACCGTGGTGCCCACTGCCCGGGCTGCAAGACTGACCATGAACCGCGAAGGCATTCGCCGCCTGGCAGCAGAAGAATTGTCACTGCCCACCTCCCCTTACCGCTTTGCGGAAAGCCTGGAGGAATACCAGCAGGCTGTTGCCGAGATAGGTCTGCCCTGCGTGGTCAAACCGGTGATGAGTTCCTCCGGCAAGGGCCAGAGCACCGTGAAAACCGAAACTGACATCCAGTCCGCCTGGGACTATGCCCAGTCCGGAGGACGCGCCGGTCAGGGGCGGGTGATCGTTGAGGGCTTTGTGGACTTCGATTACGAAATCACCCTGCTTACCGTGCGCCACCGGGATGGCACCACCTACTGCTCCCCCATCGGTCACCGTCAGGAAAATGGCGATTACCAGGAATCCTGGCAGCCTCAGCCCATGAGCGACAAGGCGCTGCAAGCCTCCCAGGAAGTGGCGGGTGCCATCACCGAGGCACTGGGCGGCCTGGGCATTTTCGGCGTGGAGCTGTTTATCAAGGGCGACCAGGTGTATTTCAGCGAAGTGTCACCGCGCCCCCATGACACAGGCCTGGTAACCCTGCTCTCACAGAACCTGTCCGAGTTCGCCCTGCATGCCCGCGCCATTCTCGGACTGCCAGTCCCTGACATCGAACAACGGGGGCCCAGTGCCTCTTCGGTACTGCTGGTGCAAGGCGACTCCAACCAGATGCGTTACCGTGGGCTGGACCAGGCCCTGGCCCAACCGGAAACCGAAGTGCGCCTGTTCGGCAAACCGGAGGTGAAGGGCAGCCGCCGCCTGGGTGTTGCCCTGGCCCGTGGTGAATCCATCCAGGAAGCGCGCGACAAGGCGAATGCCGCCAGTGCCGCACTGAAAGTCGATCTATAAAACGAGGTTAATCGCCATGCAGAATCAGGATACGCACAGCAAGGTCATCGGCTATCTGCTGTGGATTTTCGGCTTTATGGGCGCCCACCGGTTTTACTACGGTCGCCAGATCACCGGCACCATCTGGTTTTTTACGCTGGGGCTATTTTTCATCGGCTGGATCATCGATCTGTTCCTGATCCCGGGAATGGATGATGCCGCCGACGAACGCTACGAACCCGGTAGTATCGACTACAACATCGGCTGGGTTCTGCTTACCTTCCTGGGCATCTTCGGCATTCACCGCTTCTACATGGGCAAGGTAATCACCGGGATCATTTACCTGCTCACCGCCGGCCTGTTCGGGCTGGGCATTCTCTACGATTTCTGGACCCTGAACGGCCAGATCACCGAGAAGAACCGCCTGGCCTGAACCCGGCATACGCCACGCCCATTGCGGGCGTGGCCTCAACGCATCACAAACCCGGCAAACAACACCGCGAAACCACCCACCTCGGCCACGATCAACGACACCATGAATGTGGACATGGCCAGCTCTGGCACACTTCCGCCACCGAGACGATGGGGGCGCTGCAGCTGATTACGGGTGTCCTGCAGGAAGCCGTGGAGAATATAGCTACCGATGGCCAGGCCAAAAAACACCACGTTTGCCAGCACCGCCAGCGTATTGATCCAGTCGTCCCAGACGCTGAGCAGCGCAAAGCGCTCCAGTACCAGACAGGCAAATGCATACATCAGGCTGGCCCGGTGGGCCACGTCCACATAGTAATGCGCCCGACCCTTTTCATTGGTAGCGATCTGCCAGTACTTCCACACCCCGGTCAGCAGCCCCGTCAGAAAGTAAATACCGCAACCCCACAACGCCCATTGGTCTGCTGTCATTCTGCTCTCTCCTTATAATTCGAAAAAATGCGCCAGGGTAGCCAGCATTTGCGGCTGGGCATGGCAATAACGTCGACGCCCTTCCCGCTCAACCCGGATAAGCCCGGCCTCGGCCAGCTCACGGACATGGTGGGATACCGTGGGTGCACCAATGTTGAGACGCTGCATGAAATCCCCGAAGGCACAGCCCGCCGGCACTTTGGCCAGATCCGCATGACCATGGGCACGACAGTGCTCCAGAATCACTTGATAGATACGCAAGCGGTTGGGGTTGGACAGGGCACGAAAGGCCGCTGCCAACTGATCCGCTGAGCTGTTCGATATGTCTTTCCGTGCCAAAACCGGCACCTCCCCACAAAATAGTTTGACGGGTATAAAACTAACTTATAGTTTGACGATCATCAAACTATACAGATGCTGACCTGCACAGGTCACTGGAGGACAATCGTGAGCCACGCAGACACTCTCGGGCAATCACTGGCTCTGCCCTGCGGAATAACGCTGAAGAACCGCTTCGCCAAATCTGCCATGAGCGAAGCGCTGGGCACCATCGATAATCATGTCACCCCGGCGCTGGAGCGGCTCTATGGCCGCTGGGCTCAGGGCGGTACCGGATTGCTGATTACCGGCAACATCATGATTGACCGCAACCACACCGGTGAGCCCCGTAACGTGGTACTGGAAGATGAACGCGACATGGCCCTGCTGAAGCGCTGGGCCGACGCCGGCAAAAACCAGGGCAACGATATCTGGGTACAGCTCAACCACCCGGGCAAACAGATCCCGCGCATGCTTGCCAGCGGTGATACCCTGGCTCCCTCCGCCGTCCCCTTCGGCAAGGAGCTCAAAAGCGCCTTCAAGACGCCACGGGCGCTCACAGAAGATGAAATCTTCGACATCATCCGCCGTTTCGCTACCAGCTCGGCACTAGCCAAGAAGGCCGGCTTCACCGGCGTGCAGATTCATGGCGCTCACGGTTACCTGGTCAGCCAGTTCCTGTCCGGCCATCACAACCGTCGCACTGACAAATGGGGCGGCTCCCTGGAAAACCGCATGCGTTTTCCGTTGGAAATCTATCGCGCCATCCGTGACGCCGTTGGCCCGGATTACCCGGTGAGCATCAAGCTCAACTCTGCGGATTTCCAGCGAGGTGGTTTCACCGAAGAAGAATCCATGACCGTAGCGGAAACCCTGGCCAACGAAGGTCTGGATCTGCTGGAGATTTCCGGGGGTAACTACGAAAACCCGGCCATGGCCGGCGCCAAAGGCGTGCGCGAAAGTACGGTGAAGCGGGAAGCCTATTTCCTGGATTACGCCCAGGCGATTCGCAAGCGGGTCTCCACGCCACTGATGGTGACTGGCGGCTTCCGCTCAGCCGAGGCCATGGCACAAGCCGTGGAAAGCGGCGCCACCGACCTGGTTGGTATTGCCCGCCCCCTGGCAGTGGAACCAGATCTGGCCAATCGCATTCTCGCCGGCCAGGAAGGCGTTATAAGCCGGGTCACACCGCGCAAGACAGGCATCAAGATGATCGACGAGATGGCCATGATGGAAGTCTCCTGGTTTTCCCGTCAGTTGCACCGCATGGGCAAGGGACAGGACCCGAAACCGGATGAAAGCGTGCTGCTATCGTTGTTCAAGGTGATCACGGAGATGGGTATCGGCAGCTTCAAGACCCGACGGTTGCGGGCAAACAGCTGAAAGGCAGTTAATAGTTAACAGTGAATAGTTAA
>NZ_DEXN01000006.1:136554-140063 GCF_002364155.1 Alcanivorax sp. UBA3183 | reverse complement strand
CGGCTCAAGCGCCGCTCCTACATCCCGCCCTTACAGGGCCGCGGCTACTTCCGCACCCTGCTTGATGGCGCGCTTGGCGTCGAGCTCTGCGGCCAGGTCGGCGCCGCCGATCAGGTGGAAGTTTTTCGCTTCTTCCTGATACAGCTCGCGCAGGGATTCCTGACCGGCACAGATCACCACGTGGTCCACATCCAGTACCCGGCTTTCCTCGCCGATCTTGATATGCAGGCCGGCATCATCGATTTTCTCGTAGCTGCAACCTTTCAGCATGTCCACGTTGCGGGATTTCAGGGTGGCGCGATGCACCCAGCCGGAGGTCTTGCCCAGATCCTTGCCCAACGAGGTCGGTTTACGCTGCAGCAGCGTGATCTGCCGGGCGGGTTTTTCCACCTCCGGCTCAACCAGGCCACCAGGTGCATCGCTATCCATGTCCACGCCCCACTCCTTCATCCACTCCGGCAAGGGCTGCTCGCCGTCACGGGGGTGTTCAGCCAGGAATTCGGACACATCAAACCCGATACCGCCAGCACCGATCACCGCCACTTTCTCACCCACCTGCGCCTTGCCACGCAGTACATCCACGTAGGACAGCACCTTGGGGTGATCAATGCCGGGGATACCCGGCGTACGCGGCAGTACACCAGTGGCGATGACGATTTCATCAAAGCCCTGGGCCTGCAGATCTGCCACTTCCACCCGGGTATTGAGTTTCAGGGTCACCCCGGTGTTTTCAATTCGCTTGCTGAAATAGCGAATGGTGTTGTGGAACTCTTCCTTGCCCGGCACTACCTTGGCCATGTTGAACTGGCCGCCGATCTCGCCAGCCTGATCAAACAGGGTCACATCATGACCCCGCTCTGCCGCCACCGTGGCACAGGACAGGCCCGCCGGGCCGGCGCCGACTACCGCCACCTTCTTGGGCTTGGCAGTGCGCAGATAAAGCAGCTCGGTTTCGTGACAGGCACGGGGATTGACCAGACAGGATGCCCGCTTGAGCTGGAAGGTGTGATCCAGACAGGCCTGGTTACAGGCAATACAGGTATTGATCTCGTCGGCCTTGCCCTGCTCGGTCTTCTTCACGAAGTCCGGGTCCGCCAGCAACTGACGGGCCATGGACACCGCATCCGCCTGACCGCTCTTGAGAATCTCTTCCGCCACATCCGGATCGTTGATGCGGTTGGAGGCGACCACCGGAATGGACACCACCTCTTTCACCTGGCGGGTGGCTTCGGCAAAGGCTGCCCGGGGCACAGAGGTCACGATGGTAGGCACACGGGCCTCGTGCCAGCCGATACCGGAGTTCAACAGACTGCTGCCGGCTGCTTCCAGGGCCTTGGCCAGTTCCAGCACTTCTTCGCGGGTGGAGCCTTCCGGCACCAGATCAATCACCGACATGCGGAACATGATGATGAAATCATCGCCACAACGCTTGCGGGTTTCGCGGACGATTTCCACCGGGAAACGACGGCGATTTTCTGCATTGCCGCCGTACTTGTCCTTGCGTTTGTTGGTGCGCGGCGCGGTGAACTGGTTAATCAGATAACCTTCGGACCCCATGATTTCCACACCGTCATAACCGGCCTTCTTGGCCAGGTAGGCAGTGTGGGCAAAATCTTTCACCGTCTGCTCCACTTCCTTGGTGGACATGGCCTTGGGCTTGAACGGGTTGATCGGGCTCTTGATCGCCGAGGCGGAACGGGAGAACGGGTGGTAGCTGTAACGGCCCGCATGAAGCACCTGCAGGGCAATCTTGCCCCCTTCCCGGTGCACCGCATCGGTGACCTTGCGGTGGTTCATCACATCAAAGCGGCTGTTGAACAGCCCGGAGAACGGGTAGAACCACCCTTTCTTGTTCGGGTTGAAGCCACCGGTAACAATCAAGCCAACACCGCCACGGGCACGCTCGGCAAAGTAAGCCGCAAGCTTGGGAAACTGCCAGAAGCGGTCTTCCAGACCGGTGTGCATGGACCCCATGATCACCCGGTTCTTGAGCTGGGTATGGCCCAGATCCAGGGGGGAAAGCAGGTTGGAATAGCGGTCGGCTGTCATGGTGTGTGCTCCGTATCGTCACCAGAGATGGCTACGCGTTAATTATCTGGACGGCGTCAAGTTAATGGCTTATTTTGACACTGTCAAGATTATTGCTGAAACTAGTCTGGCAAGTTTCAAGTTGAAAGTTTCAACGCGGCATCTGTGTGGCAGTGATCTGCACCACCCTGCCCGCGCCAAAACCAGCTTGTTCGCGTAACCGGCGGGCCGTCTACTGCCAGCGACACTGCGCGTTGTAACTTGCCACTTTCAACTTGCAACTGGATTTACCATGTCACGACCCGCGCGCTATCACCACGGCGACCTGCATTCCACCCTGCTCCGGGAAGCCAACCGGCTGCTGGACGAGGATGGCATTGATGGCCTGTCCCTGCGCAAGCTGGCGGAACGGGCCGGCGTCTCCCGTACCGCACCCTACCACCATTTCCGTGACAAGAATGCCCTGCTCTGCGCTCTGGCGACCCAGGCGTTCAGCCAACTGGATGAAATGATCGGTCGGCAATTACAGGGGGAAGGCTCGAAAGAACGGATTCAGCACTTTGTCCGCGAGTATCTGCGCTTTGCCACCGAACACCCGGAACAGTACGAGCTGATGTTCGGCCGCACCATCTGGAAAAGCGGGGCTCCCACCGAAGAACTCAAGGCGGTGGCCTATCGCAGCTTCCGCAACTATGCCGAACGGCTGGGGAGCCAGCTTCAGGGACGACTGCCCGCTGACACCGACCCCCTGCGTGTGGCACAGGCCAGCTGGGCCACCGTCCATGGCCTTTGCCGCCTGCTGATCGATGGTATCTACGTGAACCGGGAAGACATAGAAGCCGTCAGCGAACAGTCAGTCGCACTGATCATGGCCGCCCTAGCCCCTTCAGCATGAACGGCTAACGACTTTGTTGCAGAAATGTCCGTAGCGCCGCCATATAGCGATCAAAGGCTTCGAACTGGGGCACATGGCCAATACCCTCCAGCTCCACCAGGGTGGCATCGGGTATGCGCTGGACGGTCTTTTCACCCAGCCGGTCGTAGCGACCCAGGGTCTCACGAATACCTTCAGGAGCCCGGTTACGTCCCAGGGCAGTACGATCACGGGTACCGATAACAAGCAGCGTGGGCACCGCAAGGCGGTCAAAATCCTGCACCACCGGCTGGCTGAAAATCATGTCGTAGTGCAACGCCGAATTCCAGGCAATACGGGGGTAATCCGGCCCTCGAATCCAGCCCTGTTGCAGAGTCAGCAGCGGGTCGTAGGCCTCCTTCCACTGACCATCAAAATAGCTGGCGGTCATGTAGCTCTTCACTTTCTCCGGGGTCTTTTTCAGCTCCCCCTGATACCAGGCATCCACGGACTGCCATGGCACCTGCTTCTGCTGCCAGTCTTCCAGGCCGATGGGATTGACCAGCACGAGCCCATCGCTGCGCTCTGGGAACATCAGCGCAAAACGGGTAGCCAGCATGCCGCCCAT
>NZ_DEXN01000006.1:133086-136422 GCF_002364155.1 Alcanivorax sp. UBA3183 | reverse complement strand
CGGGTAGCCAGCATGCCGCCCATGGAGTGACCCACCACCGTGACGCGGTCCACTTTCAGGGTATCCAGCAGGCGACGGGTGTGGTCCGCCAGGGTCTGAAAGCTGTACTGGAAATGTGCCGGCTTGGAGGACTTGCCGAAACCGATCTGGTCCGGCACCACCACGCGGTAACCATCGGCCAGCAATTCGATGATGGTGCGCTCCCAGTAGGCACCGGAAAAATTCTTGCCGTGCAGAAGCAGCACCGTTTTTCCATTGCCCTGTTTCGGCGCCACATCCATGTAGGCCATTTCCAGATCCTGTTGCTGATCGTTCAGGCTCAGCGTCTGCACCGGGGAGGGATACGAGAAACCCGTCAGACGGACATCAAGGGACAGCGGGGCAGCGACCAGGCGTCCGGCCAGCAACAGTCCCGCCAGCACCAGCCACAGTGGCTGTACTTTCATGGGGCGCTCCTTATCAGGCGTTGTCAGGTGTTTATGGTCCGAGTGCTATTGCCGCACCGGGGTTCCCGGCCAACCAGGATTATGGCCAGGGGGCCTCTGAATAACTTCCTGCGGCCGGGACCGGCAACCGCAGTTCCACCCGCAGACCTCCCCAGGCGCTCTCCCCCAGGGACAGCTCGCCCCCGTAAGCCGCCACGGTATCGCTGACAATGGCCAGCCCCAGGCCATCCCCCGGAGTGCGTTCGTCCAGGCGCTGACCACGCTGCAGCACTTGCTGGCGTCGCTCTGGCGCAATACCCGGGCCATCATCCTCCACGCACAGGTGCAGATGCCCGTCGCGGTCATCGAGGGTCAGGCGAATGCGGCTATCCGCCCACTTGAAGGCGTTATCCAGCAGGTTGCCCAGCACTTCCAGCATATCGTCCCGCTCCAGTGGCTGAGCGGGCAGCTGATCGCCCTCCACCACCACTTGCAGAGAACGGTGATGTGCCCGCTCCAGCGTCGTTAAAAGCAGGGGCACATGGTCGGCAGGACAAAACCGGTTGGTGGCTGTCACGCCGGCCGCCACGCGGGCCCGCCCCAGAGCCCGGCGGATAGTCGCTTCCATCTGACCCAGCTGCTCTTCCAGCAATGCATGAAGAGCCGGGTCAGCGGTTTTCAGTGGTTCATTGCAGCGATTTTTCAGCACCGCCAACGGGGTTTTCAGCGCGTGCCCCAGGTCACCCAAAGCGTGACGGGAGCGCTGCAGCTGCTGCTCGGTATGACGCTGCAGCCGATTGATTTCCAGCACCAGCGGATGCAGCTCCAGCGCCACGTCTTCATTAAGCGCATTGCGCTGCCCACCGCGAAGTTGTTCGATTTCCTTGCGCGCTTGTCGCAATGGCGACAACCCCCGGCGCAACAACCACTGCTGCACCACAGCCAACGCCAGCAATACCACCAACCAGGCTATCAGCACGGCGGTGCGGGTACGGCTGTACGCTGTCATTACCGGGGTGTAATCCTGGGCCACAACGATCGTCACCGGCTGATCATTCATCCGGTACTCACCACGATAACGCAGTAACTGCTGACTACCCGGGCCTGGCTGCAGCGCCTCGTCCATGCCGGGGAGGTCCGGCAGTGTTAGCGTGGCGTCCCACAGGGACCGGGAACGCCAGCGGCTGTCAGCCACTTCCACCACAAAATAACGCCCGGACAGAGGCCGCCGATAGGCCGGATGCAGACGGGTCGGGTCGAGGGTGAGCTCATCATTCTGACCCCGGCCGATGGCGGTGAGCACTCCGGCAGCATCGTCACGGAGCGAATCGCTTAGCGCTTCACGCTGCTCCCGCTCCAGCCACCACAGTGCCCCCTGGCTAATCAACAACCCTGCCAGCAGCAAGCTGACAAACAGGCTGATACCCAAGCGGCGGCCAATGGATCTCATCCGTCGCCCCCGATGAACACATAGCCCTGCCCCCGGCGGGTTTCGATCGCACCCTTGCCGAGTTTGCGGCGCAGCCGGTTTACATGCACTTCCAGCACATTGGAATCCCGGTCACTTTCGTTGTCATAGAGGTGGGAAGCCAGTTGCCCCTTGGAAAGCAACCGACCCGGGTTATGCATGAAATACCGCAACATGCGGAACTCGGCACCGGTCAGCGTCATTTCCTGCTCACCCTGCCAGACGCTCTGGCGCTGCTCATCCAGTGTCAGGCTGCCGACGCGCAGGCGCGAGTCATTGACGTTGCCATGGGTGCGCCGCAGCAGGGCCTGTACCCGCAACAATAATTCATCCGGGTGGAAGGGTTTGGTCAGGTAGTCGTCAGCGCCCACTTGCAGGCCCTCGATCTTTTCCGACCAGCTATCCCGGGCGGTGAGAATCAGCACCGGCACGCCCAGGCCCTCTGCCCGCCACTGACGCAATACCTGCAGCCCGCCCATGCCGGGCAAGCCCAGGTCGAGAATCACCAGATCGAAAGGATCATCGTGCGCCTTTACCAGTGCATCCCGGCCATCAGCCAGCCAGTCCACCGCATAACCGTGCTCACGCAACATGGGGATCAGTTGATCAGCCAGGGATACGCTGTCTTCCACCAACATCAACCGCATCAATCGTCTCGCTCATCGTCCAGCCAGGTTCCGTCACGGGCATCGATTTCCAGCTCACGCACCACACGCTCACGGGTCAGTAACTCGATTTCGTAGACAAGAATACCGTCATCCCGCTCCAGCTCCACCTCCAGCAGGCGGGCCTCGGGGTAACGATCATGGATAGCGTCCAGTACGGTTTCAAAAGGCAGCACAAGGCCCTGCTCTCGTAATCGCAGGGCCTCTTCATGGCCGACATCATCTGCGGTCAACGAAGGAGACATCAGGCCAAGCAGGACGAGAAGACTCGCCCTGCCGGCCAGGATCGGGATTGGCAAGGGATCAGTCTCGCTCATCCTTCAGCACATCGCCGGTACTGGCATCAATGTCCACGTCCCATTCCTGTCCCTGGGCATCACGCAGCTCCACCTGGTAGATGTAGCGGCCATATTCATTTTCCAGTTCGGTGTCGGTGATCTGTGCTTGCGGGTGCTTGTCCAGAGCCACCTTGTCGAGCGTCTCCAATGACTGAATCGTGCCGTCTTTCACCAGTTGTGGCACTTGCTGGTGGGGAACATCATCAGCATAAACGGTGCCGGCGGCAGCCACGCCAAGCAGGGCTGCGATCAGAGTGGTTCGGGTCAATGTCATGGTGTTTCTCCTTTCCTTTTGGGTTGGGTTTCCCTGTCGGGATTGAGAACACTGTACGAGTACAACCTGAATCTACCCTGAACGGTAACTGAAACCAGCATGAATGGGTGGGCAGATATCCCCGTCGTATATTTCAGGCATAAAAAAACCGGCCCGAAGGCCGGTT
>NZ_DEXN01000006.1:132600-133012 GCF_002364155.1 Alcanivorax sp. UBA3183 | reverse complement strand
AAAAACCGGCCCGAAGGCCGGTTTTTCTGAGTCATGCCAGCGATTACTTCTCGAGAATCGCTACCACACCCTGGCCGCCAGCAGCACACACGGAGATCAGTGCGCGGCCGGAGCCTTTTTCGTTCAGCAGCTTGGCAGCGTTGGCGATGATACGGCCACCGGTAGCAGCGAACGGGTGACCGGCTGCCAGTGAGGAGCCTTTCACGTTCAGCTTGCTGCGATCGATGCTGCCCAGCGCTTTCTTGCGGCCCAGTTTTTCCTTGCAGAAGGTCTCGTCTTCCCAGGATTTCAGGGTAGACAGTACCTGGGACGCAAAGGCTTCGTGGATTTCGTAGAAATCGAAGTCCTGCAGGGTCAGGTCCAGCTTGTCCAGCATGCTCGGCACGGCGTAGGCCGGGGCCATCAGCAGGCC
>NZ_DEXN01000006.1:131607-132536 GCF_002364155.1 Alcanivorax sp. UBA3183 | reverse complement strand
TAGGCCGGGGCCATCAGCAGGCCTTCTTTCTTGCCGATGAAGTCCACGGCAGCGGCTTCACCGATGGTCAGGTAGGCCAGTACCGGCAGGCCACGCTCTTTGGCCCACTCTTCGGTGGCCAGCAGTACCGTGGAGGCACCGTCGGTCAGCGGGGTGGAGTTGGCCGGGGTCATGGTGCCGTCCGGGCCGCCGAAGCAAGGCTTCAGGGTAGCCAGTTTTTCCAGGGTGGAATCACCGCGCATGTTGTTGTCGCGTTCCAGACCCTTGAAAGGAGTGATCAGGTCATCCTGCCAGCCATCTTCATAGGACTTGGCCAGGTTCTGGTGGGATTTCCACGCCAGCTCGTCCTGATCTTCGCGGGCAATGCCCCACTCCTTGGCGGTGAGTGCCTGGTGCTCGCCCATGGACAGGCCGGTGCGCGGCTCGCCGTTCTTGGGGATGTCGGGCATCAGGGATTTCGGGTTGAGCAGCTTCAGGCCCAGCTTGGCGCGCTCGCCGTTGGTCTTGGCACGGTTCAGAGCCATGAACACCTTGCGGGCGTCTTCGTTCACACCCAGGGGCGCGTCAGAAGTGGTATCCACACCGCCAGCTATGGCGCAATCGATTTGCCCCAGGGCGATCTTGTTAGCCACCAGGATGGCCGCTTCCAGGCCGGTGCCGCAGGCTTGCTGCAGGTCATAGGCCGGGGTTTCCGGGGCCAGCTTGGAACCCAGCACGCATTCGCGCACCAGGTTGAAGTCACGGGCGTGCTTCATGACTGCACCGGCAGCCACTTCGTCGATTTTCTCGCCGTGCAGCTTGAAACGATCCACCAGACCGTCGATGGCAGCAGTCAGCATGTCCTGGTTGCTGGTATCAACATAGGCGGAGTTGGAACGGGCAAACGGGATACGGTTACCGCCGATAATGGCAACCTTACGTACGGCTTT
>NZ_DEXN01000006.1:130533-131393 GCF_002364155.1 Alcanivorax sp. UBA3183 | reverse complement strand
GCGCCAGTGTGCGACAGGGCTGACCGTCATGCCCTACGAAAGAAGTCTTATTTTGACCATTCTTTCTCCGGCACCCCTTTAAACCTGTCCCGGTTGACATAAGGTTAAGCGGGACTCATTCATCATTTGATGGCAAAGGACAGGACCATGAGCGATACCTATCAGGCGATTGCCAATTCCTCTATGGGCAAGGCGCTGTTTGGCGCAATCAACCTCCCTATTCCGGTCATTCTCGAGCGCTGGCAGCCGGGCCAGGCTTCCTTCATCAAGGGCCGCGTGCTGGTAGGTGCCGCCAACGGTTCCACCGGTATCGATACCGTACTGGCGACCCTGAAAGGGGCTCCGGAAGCACAGGTCGCAGTACTGGCCAACACCGGTAACGTCACCGAGCTGCAGAAGAAAGCCGGCAAGCTGGGCGTGAGCGCGGACAACTACACCGCCAACCGCGAAGACGATGCCAAGTTCAAGGGCCTGGTATTCGATGCTACCGGCATCCAGAACCCGGACGAGCTGAAAGCCCTGTGGGAATTCTTCCACCCGGTGATCCGCAAGCTGGATAAATGTGCCCGCGTTGTGGTCATCGGCCGCACCCCGGAAAAACAGACTGGCGCTGCCCGCGTAGCCCAGCGTGCCCTGGAAGGTTTCACCCGCTCCGTGGGCAAGGAAATCAAGAAAGGCGCCACCGCCCAGCTGGTGTATGTAGACGAAGGCGCAGAAGCGCAACTGGCGTCTCCCCTGCACTTCTTCCTGTCACCGAAATCTGCCTACGTATCCGGCCAGGTGGTTCGCGCCACCGAAGCGGGCTTCAAGGCTGCCAAGTTTGACTGGGACAAGCCGCTGGCCGGCAAGAAAGCCCTGGT
>NZ_DEXN01000006.1:129600-130466 GCF_002364155.1 Alcanivorax sp. UBA3183 | reverse complement strand
ACCGGTGGCTCCCGTGGTATCGGTGCTGCTATTGCCGAAGTACTGGCCCGTGACGGCGCTACCGTTACCGTGCTGGATATTCCGCCCATGGCCGACGACCTGAACCAGGTGGCCGGGCAGATCGGTGGCGATACCCTGGAACTGGACATCACCGCTGACGACGCCCCTGCCACCATCGCCGCCAAGGCCAAGGAAATCGGCGGCTACGATGTGGTCGTGCACAACGCTGGTGTCACCCGCGACAAGATGCTGGGCAACATGCCAGAGAAATTCTGGGACATGGTGCTGAACATCAACATCGCCAGCCAGCTGCGCATCAACGAAAAACTGCTGGCTGACGGCGGCATGGGCAAAGGTGGCCGTATCATCTCCATCAGCTCCATCGCCGGTATCGCCGGTAACCTGGGCCAGACCAACTACGGCACCTCCAAGGCAGCCGTGATCGGCATGATCGACGCCTACAAAGATGAGTACGCCGAGAAAGGCATCACCATCAACGCCGTGGCGCCGGGCTTCATCGAAACCCAGATGACCGCCGCCATCCCCTTCACCATCCGTGAAGCGGGCCGTCGCATGAACGCCATGAACCAGGGCGGTCAGCCGGTGGATGTAGCCGAAACCATCGCCTTCTTTGCCAGCCCGGCCTCTCAGGGTCTGACCGGTAACGTAGTGCGTGTGTGTGGTCAGATGCTGCTGGGTGCCTAAACCCAGAAGCAAGTTGAAAGTTTCAAGTTGAAACGCGACTTGAGGCTTTTGCCACATGATCAACAAAGGAGCCGCGCCGCAAGGGGCGGCTTTTTTGTGTGTGGGTTGTGCTCCCAATCTATCAACGATAGCCGCTGCAGGAACGGAGCGTAGCGGAGTAA
>NZ_DEXN01000006.1:53103-129526 GCF_002364155.1 Alcanivorax sp. UBA3183 | reverse complement strand
AAGGGTGAGCGTAGCGAATAACTCCTCTCATGAGGGGCGAACCGCTTATGAACGCGGAAATCATCTGGAGGATGATCAGTCGTCTCAAGGGTCGATAGGTTTCAGAAAAGAATGCGGGAACGGATATTTCTGTCGCCTCGCTTCGCTCGGTTCGCCCCTCGAGAGGAGCTCCTACAGCGGTTTCGTAGACATGCCGTCGTAAAGTACCAGGCTCACCATCTACAGGAGCGTCGCAGAAATCCTGGCGCATCCGGTCCCCGGTTTTATCTTTTCGCAACTCGCTCCTCGTCACTCGAGACTGATGTTAAAAAGCCCCGCCAGGCTATCCCCGGCAGGGCGCGAAAGATCCCGTGCTCTCCCGCAACGAGGCGCTACAACATCAGCGCGGTAACTGTCAGGCCGCTTTCGCCAATTTTTCTTCGCGCTTCTTTTTGGCTTTCGCCGCCCCACCCCGCATGTACTGGCGCACATCCCAGAAGAAATAGCGTTTAAGCACGCTGTTGGCCTCGTCATCCTTCTGGCGCCAGCCGTAGACGTCAGGCTTTTGCTTTTCGATGGCCAGGGTGCCGAAGATCAGCCAGTCGTAGATCGCCAGCGTGGAGGTCACATTCTTGGCGGAATTGGGGCCACGGGAATGGTGGTGGTGATGCTGGGTCGGGAAGGTCAGCACATGGGCCAGCGCCCACATGGTCTTGCGCACCCAGGCCCACTGGTGATTATGGAAGTAGAGATCCCAGTTCCAGTTCACATGGGTCTGCGCGGCCCAGATGCCCTTGATGGCGGTGCCGACCAGAAACACTTCCACCAGGCCCAGATACAGGCACACCAGCTGGAAGGTGTAATTCGGCATGATCAGCCACCAGGCCCAACCATTCACAAAGGTCTGGGTCACTGACAGTTGGCCCCTGTTGTCCTGGCCACCAGCCAGATGGTGGGGACGATGGCTCATCTTGTAGAACGCCTGCACCCATTGCAGGAAACGGTTCTTCGGTCGGCGGCTATGGGCAAACAGGTGAAATGCGCCGTGAATCAACTCTTCAATGCAGAAGAAGACGATCAGTGTCGGCCAGAAATACTGCGCTTCCAGCCAGGCCAGAGAACCGGCACTGCCGGGAAACAGCCGGGAAAGCCCCAGCGTCAGGAGCAGCAACACCAGGGGGCGCTGCACGGCCACCATCATGAAGGTGGCCAGAAAAGCGATTTTCCAGTCCTGCCGGGTCTTTTTACCGTCGCGGGTGCGGCCGGCCACCAGCTCCCAGATTGCTGTCAGAATGATGAATACCGTTACAAAGGCGGTCAGTTGCTGATCCATTGTTATTCTCCGGTTTAATCCTGTCGTTGCGCACACCCCAGAAAATAACCAGCTGGCACTCCTTTTCATAATTGATATTTGATATAAGTAATATCCATGAAGCTGAACTTACGCAGTATCGACCTGAACCTGCTTCCCGTCTTCGCTGCCATCATGGAGGCTGGGCAACTTTCGCGAGCCGCCGCCCAACTGGGAATGAGTCAGCCGGCCATCAGCGCGGCACTGCAGCGCCTGCGCCACACCCTGGACGATGATCTTTTCGTGCGAACCCGCCAGGGTATGGAACCCACTCCCCGCGCCCGGGAATTGCACCTGCTGCTCGCTCCCCAACTGGCGTCCCTGGGCGATGTCCTCGATCCTGGCAACCGCTTTGATCCCGTCAGCAGCCAGCGCCATTTCCGGCTACTCAGCGCGGATTATTTCGAGATGGTGATGCTGCCACCGCTACTGCAGCGCATTCGCCACCGGGCACCTAACGTGGTGCTGGAAATCGCCCCCGCCGGCGACAACATGGCCGAGATGCTGCACAAGGCCCATGCCGATCTGGCCGTGGATGCTTTCGTGCAGGAAGACAGCCGACTCCACCGTGAGGTCCTGGTGGAAGAAAACCTGGTGGTGGTGGCGCGCCGAGGCCACCCTCTCTTCAAAGGGCGCTGCAGTAAATCACGATTTCTGGAAGCCGAGCATGTGGTGCTGCCTGATCGCAACCGCCGCCTGCCGCTGGACCAGATTCTCAACGCACCAGGCTGGCAGCGCCGCACCGGTGCCCGGGTGACCCAGTTTGCCAGCATGCTGGCCGTCTGCGCCCGCTCGGACATGATCGCCACCGTTCCAGAACGCCTGGCACGCCATTACGCCAAGGCGCTGCAACTACAGGTATTGCCTTTCCCCGTGTCGATCCCCCCGGTACCGATTTATATGCTCTGGGCCGAAGCCCAGGAACGTGACCCCGCCCATCGCTGGCTGCGCCAGCAACTGACCGATTCCCTGGCCTCGGAACCTGCCCCTTGAATCCCTGTCCAATTAACACCATCTTGAGACACATATACCTCTGACACAGGACGCCCCATGGGTTTCGGTCGCATTTTCTTCTTCATCTTCGGTTTTGCCCTGCTGGAAGTGCTGGTACTGGCGAAGGTGGCCAACCTGATTGGCTGGCCGATCACTATCGTCGCCACCGTAGTTACTGCCCTGCTGGGTAGCTACCTGTTCCGCCGCCAGGGGCTGGAGACCTGGATACGTCTCAACCAGCGTATGCAACAGGGCGACATGCCCGGCCAGGAAATGGTGGAAGGGATCATGCTGCTGCTCGGCGGCGCCCTGCTGATCACCCCCGGCTTCATCACCGATGCGGTGGGCTTTGCCCTGCTGCTACCAGGTTCACGCCGTGCCATGGCTCGCAAGGTCATAGAGAAAGGCACCCTGCAGGGCTTCACCACCATGCAGGGCGGCGGCTTTACCTATACCCAAACCCGCTATACCCAACACCAACAGGGCGCCAACCCCTTCCAGCAACCACCCCGCCAAAATCACGATGGCAATGTGACGATAGAGGGGGAAGCGCACCGCACCGACGACCGGTAACCTCACCATCTTGTCAGGTAGACCACCAGCGGCAGCTTACCCTGCGCGCGCCGAAGGTCGGCGTGCACCGCCCCAGGGTTAGCACGCCTTCCTCCTCCCCTGCTAAACTCCGCGCCTGCAACCCGACCCAGCCCGCCCGGCGGAGGCGCCATGAACCCGTTACTCAACCCCATCGTCTGGTCCGTGATTCTGCTCATGGGACTGAGTATTGCGCGCATGAACGTGGTGTTGGCGCTATTGTGCGCGGCGCTGGTGGCGGGCATTGGTAGTGGACTGAACCTGGAAAACACCCTTGCAGCCTTTGGCGATGGCCTGGGGGGCGGCGCCAATATTGCACTGAGCTATGCCCTGCTCGGCGCCTTTGCGGTGGCCATTGCCCGCTCCGGCATCACCGAATGGTTAGCCGCACGGATCATCGCCCGACTCGGTCGCGCCCCGGCCCCGGACCAGCTGCGCCTGATCCGTACCCTGCTACTCACGGTACTGCTGGCTGCCGCCATCATGAGCCAGAACCTGGTGCCCATTCATATCGCCTTTATCCCCATCCTGGTGCCGCCGTTGCTGGAGGTGATGCACCAGCTGCGCCTGGATCGACGACTGGCCGCCTGCGTACTCACCTTCGGGCTGATCACGCCCTACATGGTGTTGCCGGTGGGCTTCGGCAGTATTTTCCTGCATACCCAGCTCGGCCCCAGCCTGGCAAAAGCCGGCCTTGAGATTCCCAAAGGAGAACTGCCGCTAGCCATGCTGCTGCCCGCGGCGGGCATGGTGGTGGGTTTGATTCTGGCGTTCATTCGCTATCGCAAGCCCCGCGATTACCGGCCGGTAGAGCTCCCAGGTGAAGAACAACACGCCTCGCTCTCGCCGCGCAACGTCATCGTCGCCGCCATCGCCCTGGCCGCCGCCTTGGCACTACAGCTTTACAGCGACTCCATTATTCTCGGTGCCCTGGTGGGATTTCTGGTGTTTACAGCGGGGGGTGTAGTGCCCTGGCGGGAATCCCAGGATGCCTTTACCCAGGGCGTGAAAATGATGTCCCTGATCGGTTTTATCATGATTGCCGCCAACGGCTATGCCGCGGTGGTAGGCGCCAGCGGGCAGGTGCCGGTGCTGGTGGAAAGCGTGACCAGCGGCCTGCAAAGTCCACCATTGGCGGCGGCGCTGTTATTGCTGCTCGGCCTGTTTGTGACGCTGGGGATTGGCTCGTCGTTCTCCACCATTCCCATCATTACCACCCTGTATGTGCCGCTCTGTCTGGCACTGGGGTTCTCCCCGCTGGCTACCGCCGCCTTGGTCGGCAGTGCTGCGGCACTGGGTGACGCCGGCTCACCGGCCTCGGACTCTACCCTGGGGCCCACCGCCGGCCTGAATGCCGATGGCCAGCACGACCATATCCGCGACACGGTGATTCCCACTTTTATTCATTACAACCTGCCACTGATCGCCGCAGGCTGGCTTGCCGCCATGGTGCTCTGAATAGAGAGTCCGCTACCTTGACCGTTGAAGCCTTTTTCACAAAGCTTCAACGAACAAACAACAAAGCGACAGCTCCGGATTACTTGCTCTTCCACATCCGGGCCACCGCCTTGTCACTGCCCAACAGGCCCACCACTTCACACACCAGGCCCACCGCCAGAAAAACAGCAACGGGAATCAGCCCGCCATACAGTTCAGCCACCAGTGTTGCTGCCATGGCCCCGGTGGCAAGCACCAGAAACAAGGTACCCACCACGATCAGGATTTTTCGGTGCGAGGGGCGATAGGCATAGTTGTCATCACCGGATTCAAAAGGGTTGAGAATGGGGGAGAAAACTTTGCGCAGAGACTCTTTCACTGATTCACACCGATTAACAGTTTTGATAGATGCCTCACGACCCGGTGAGGCGAAGAATAACGGCACCATCGCAGGGTGACGCACGAAATTTTCTACGACAAATCGCAAAAAGGCGCCACTGGCGCCTTTCTTTTGCTTTCAACTTTCAACTCGCATCGCTCAACTGTTTTCCGCCGCGTCTTCTTCCGCCTTCAGCTTGCGGTACTCAATCGGGGTCATACCGACCCAGCGTTTGAAAGCCCGGTAGAACGTGGACGGTTCCGAGAACCCGGTGAGATAGACGATTTCATCGATGGATTCTTCGGTGCCGGCGAGAAGGCGTTTGGCCAGACGGCAACGATAGTCAGCGACCAGCTGGTTGAAGTTGGTGCCGGCATCCGCAAGGCGAGTGCGTAACTGACGGGCCTTGATACCCAGGCGTTCGGCCACTTCTTCCAGGTTGGCATGACCGGATTCCAGCAGCTCACCGATCAACCGGTTGACCTGGGCCACCAGGTCCTGCTTTTCCAGCCGCGCCACCTGCTCACTGGCGAGCTGTTCATGCAGGTGCAGCAGTTCCGGCTCGTGGTGGGCTGACGGCAAATTCATGACCCGGGCATCGAAGTACATGCCAATGCTCGGCATGTCGAATTTCACCGGGCAGTCGAACAGACGTTCGTATTCCAGTTTGTCCGCATGGCGGGTATGACCAAAGTGCACCTCCAGCGGCTCGAAGGCCCCGTCGGTAACAAAGCGGAAAAATTTGATCACGCCCATCATCATGCATTCGTTGAGATGACTGAGGCGTTTGCTCCAGATCATCTGCTTGAGGAAGACTCGGTCGCCTTCTTCAAACAACTCTCCCTGGGCGGCATCGGACAGCAGGCGCTGGTAATCCAGGGCTCGCTTGAGGCCTTCGCCAAAGGTGGGGCTGGAAAGGAACAGGTATTCGAGCACCTGGCCCTTGTAGACCGGAATATGCTCACCCAGATGCAGGCCGATGTGTTCATCACCGGACACCTTCTCCAGGGCCTGCCAGAACCATTCCTGGGCGTCATGGGGCGTACGCAGGTCCGGCACCTGAAGGATGGATTTGTCGAGACCGACTTCTGCCAACACGGCATCGGCATCAATACCGGCGTTTATCATGGCCTTATAGGCCATTCGCAACAGCACACCGGAATCTGTCATTTCTGCCATGCGTTCTGCCTTGTCCCCAAATAAAAAAAGCTACTCTCAGATCGACTGAGAGTAGCATAAGGATGGCAGGGCCGGAACCAGCGCAGGACCGGCCCGAACCAGGAGATCAGACCACCTTGAGGCTATCAGGCAGCCTTGCGTGTCTCTGACTCAGGTTCACGGGTCAGGGACACTACTTTGGCGCGCAGACCATTGAGCGGGCCCTTCTTGCTGCCGCCTTCCGTTTTGCTGGGCAGGGACAGCTTGAAGATCCGTTTCCAGACGCTCAGGGACTGCTTCACGAAAGAGCCGGTGTTGTACGGCAGGCCATGTTTTTCACAGATGGCACGCACTTCAGGCGCAATGCGGGCGTAACGGTGAGCCGGCAGATCGGGGAACAGGTGGTGTTCGATCTGGAAGCTCAGGTTGCCGCTCATCACGTGCATCAGACGGCCACCTTCGAAGTTGGCCGAACCAAGCAGCTGACGCACATACCACTGGCCACGGGTCTCGTTCTCGATCACGGACTCGGGGAACTGCTCCACCTCTTCCGGGAAGTGACCGTTATAGATCACCTGGGAAGACCACAGGTTGCGCGCCACATTGGCCGCCATATTACCGGCGAACACGAAGGGGGCGAACGGTCCCGCCAGGGCCGGGAACAGCAGGTAGTCCTTGACCAACTGCTTGCGCATCTTCTTCCAGGTCGGCTTGAATTCGGCCTTCACCTCTTCCTTGGTCTTGGTCTTGTAGATCAGGTAGTCCTCCAGCTTGAGGCTCTGAATCGCCACAAAATGCTGGAAGAAGGTCGCCAGGATACCTGCCAGGATCGGGTTGAACAGGAAGCGGGGTTCCCACTCCTGGTCTTCCGACATGCGCAGGATGCCGTAACCAATGTCATGATCCTTGTCGAGCACGTTGGTGAAAGTGTGGTGCTCGAAATTGTGGGTCTGCTTCCAGGCTGTGTTGGTGCAGGTGTTGTCCCAGTCAAAGACTTTGGAGTTGATGGCCGGATCGCCCATCCAGTCGTACTGGCCGTGCATCACGTTATGGCCGATTTCCATGTTGTCCAGGATCTTGGAGGCAGACAGACAAGCCACACCCGCCAGCCATGCCGGCGGCAGGAAACCCGCCATCAGCAAGCCGCGACCGGCCACTTCCAGACGACGCTGACGCTTGATCAGGGTGCGGATATAGGTGGCATCTTCTTCGCCCAGGTCCGCCATTTCACGATTACGGATGACGTCCAGTTCCTGGCCAATGGTCTCGAATTGTTCGGCGGTCAAGTTGCTGAAAATACTCATGTGCTTTCTCCTTAAACCCGGTTTGAAGATTCGTCTCGGGACGCTTCGGTTTGGGTGAATCCGTTTAGATGTCGAGGGTCACCGTGCCCACCGGCACGCTGATGCAAATTTGAATGTCTTCTTCGCCACTGGTGATCTCGCCGGTGCGGATATCGCGCACTTCACCGGCCGTCTTGCGGCAGGTACAAGCGTGGCAGATACCCATGCGGCAACCGGATTCCGGGGTAAGCCCGGCGGACTCGGCCTGTTCCAGCAGGGTGGCGCCATTGTTGATGGCCATTTTTTCGCTCTGTACGAAGCGCACTTCGCCTTCGGCGCTGTCGCTTTCGATCTGCGGCGTCGCCAGGGTGAACTGCTCCTTGTGCAAACGCTCTGCCAGGCCATCCTCTTCCCAGACTTTTTCCACCGCAGCCATCATCGGCGGCGGACCACACAGAAAAGTGGTTGTCTGTGCAAATTCCGGCGCAGCAATGTACAGATGTTCACGGGAAAACAGGCCGGAAAGTTCACCTTGTTCACCTTCATCATTGAAGCAGCGCACCAGGGTCACGTTGTCGTGAGCCCGCGCAATCTCATCCAGCTCGCTGGCGTAGATCATGTCGGCGGCGCTGTTGGCGTAATGCAGGAAGGTGATCGGGCCGCTGAAGCCTTCGTCACACAGGGTGCGCAGCATGGACATCACCGGGGTGATACCACTGCCGCCACTGATCAGCAGCACCTGCTCCGGACGCTGTGCCGGCAGGGCAAACTCGCCGTCTGCCTGGGACAGCAGCACTACGTCGCCAGCGCTCAGCTGTTCACGCAGATGGCGGGAAACAAAGCCGTTGGCGTGCACTTTGGCGGTCAACTCGATGCAGCCGTCAGCGCGGTGCAGGGAGTTGGCCGGTGAATAGCAGCGAGTCTGACGCTTGCCATCAATGGTGACGGAAAGCTGGACAAACTGACCGGGAACAAAGCCTTCCCAGTTGTGATTGGGACGCAGGGTCAGGGTCACGCTGTCATTGGTCAGGTAGCGCACGGCTTCAACCTTGGCGCGCACCTCATTAACGGACCACAGCGGATTGAACACTTCCAGATAACGGTCGACGCCATGGGGATAGGAAAGAATATCCGCCACACGGGACTGCAGCAGGCGGGTGAGGCCTTGCTGAAAACGGCTGGAGGTCTGTGTCATTGCGTTCATTGGGTTCATCCCTGTAAGTGAACAGTTGTGCTCATTATTCACAGACCCACTATTTACGTCAACACCTGTACACTTAAATTTGTAAACGCCTGCATTATCATGCAGTTACATATGTTTTTTTCGCACCAGTTGCATCACGGCCCTACAACGAGGAGAATTTACAGCGTATTTTCAGGGTCTGTTGGTGTCTGAAGCCCGCCACCACCCCGGCACATTCCTGCCCGGCCAGCCGGCAACAGGGAAAAGACACTGCCGGCCAGGCCTGACCAGCGACCTGAATCCCAATGCAGAGGCGACCGGTAATGACCAAGGAAACCACCAGCAGAGCCCGCAAGCCGAAACGGGGCCAGACCCGTGAAGCTCTGATGGCGGCGGCGCTGGATCTGGTCGTCAAGAAAGCCCCCTTCTCCAGCCTCAGCCTGCGCGAAGTGACCAAGCGAGCCGGCGTGGTCCCCACCGCCTTCTACCGGCATTTCCCGGACATGAGCGCCCTGGGCCTGACCCTGCTGGATGAATCTTTCCGCACCCTGCGCCATATGATGCGCCAGGTCCGTCAGGAAGAGCTGCCCAACGAGCGCATGCTGCGCGGCTCCCTGGAGGTGTACTTCAACTATGTCCGCAACAACCGCGCCCACTTCCTGTTCGTCTCCAAGGAACTGGCCGGTGGCACCCCCACCATGCGCAACGCCATTCGCCGGGAAATCCGCATGTTCACCAACGAGCTGGCCATGGACATGGCACGCTTTCCGTTTCTGAACCATGTGAATGCGGAAGACCTGCAGATGATGGCCGGGCTGGTAGTCAACAATGTGACGGCCCTGACCCAGGAAATGCTGGAACTGGAAGAAGACGACGAGTTCGGTCAGAACCAGGTGCTCGGCACGGCGGAAAAGCAGCTGCGGCTGATTTATTTCGGCGTCGGCTTCTGGAAGTCCAAACCGGATCAATGATCCCCGGGCTTGCGGCCCTTTCCTCCCGACAGCAAACCTCCATCACAGTTTTCTTTTCGTGTGCTTTAGTCCCTATCCAGCCTGTCTGCGCGGCCAATAGCGTGTCGCCTGCCCTGCTCTATACTCCTTCCGTGTCGTCGTTCCATGATCTTTACGCCTCTGCCTGTCACAACGCAGGGACATAAAGATCATGGGTCTGAGACCACCACACGACCAACGGGAAAGGATCGAGTAATGAGTGAGGTAAAATTCCGCGAACTGCGAAATGCGCCCCCCATGGTGATCAACTTCGCCAAGGCGGTCCTGCGCGCCACCGTGAAGCCGGGCAGCAACCCCACCCTGCCGGACATCGGCCTGCGTCTGAACGACGTGGCACTGGACGAAAAACACCTGGCGGCCTACCGCAAGGTCTGTGGCTTCGCCGCCGACGGCAAGCTGCCGGTGACCTACCCACACATGCACGCCTTCCCGCTGCATATGGCCCTGATCCTCAGCGACGGCTTCCCGTTCCCGGCCATGGGCCTGGTGCACGTGCGCAACAGCATCACCCAGTACCGCCCGATCAGCGAGCGCGAGCAGCTGAACGTGAAGTGTTTCCTGGGCAACCTGACCAAGGTAGACAAGGGCTACGAGTTCTCCATCTTCACCAGCATCAGCACCGGTGGTGAGCGCGTCTGGGAAAGCGAATCGGTGAACTTCTTCCGCAGCGGCGGCGGTAGCAGCAGCAAGAAGAAAGATGCGCCCAAGCCGCAGCCGGCCACCGATACCGTGGAATGGAAGGTTCCCGGCGACACCGGCCGTCGCTACGGCGCTGTCTCCGGTGACCGCAACCCGATTCACCTGTACCCGCTGTCCGCCAAGCTGTTCGGCTTCAAACGCCAGATCGCCCACGGCATGTGGTCCAAGGCCCGCTGCCTGGCCGAGCTGCAGAACCAGCTGCCGGAAGAAGCCTTCACCGTGGATGTGCAGTTCAAACTGCCCATGTTCATCCCCGCCACCGTGAAATTCGAGAACAAGCCGGCAGACGGCGGCAGCGACTTCCGCCTGCTCGCCAAGGACGGCATCAAGCCGCACCTGGCCGGCCAGATCCGCCCGGCGGAGTAATAGTAGCTACAAGCTTGAAGCCACAAGCTGCAACGCGGGCAGGGCCTTGCTAATCACATAGCGCCCTGCCCGCGTTTTTTGTGGGTGGCTTGCAAAGAACAGTAGGAGCGTCGCTCACGGCGCGATTCGAACCTTGCCGTAGGTTGTTGATGTAGGAGCACCTCTTGAGGTGCGAACCGAGCGAAGAGAGACGACAAAGATCAAAGTCCGTCCGCCATTCTTTCTGGAACCTGTCGAGCGCTGATATCCCTGATCAGCCTGCGGCCGATTTCCGCGCAAGCGCGGTTCGCATGTCGCAGATCCCCTGGGGGGCAAGCATAGCTCCTACAGCGGCTTCGTAGAAATGACGAGGTCCGGGGAATTTTCCAGCCTTTCCCTTTCCTACAAGCGTGGCTTGTAGCTTGTAGCTGTTCTAAACTCGCTTCCCATGCGCAACGACACCGACGATTTCCTGTCCCTCTTCCTGAACGGCACGCCCCTGCTGGACGTGCGTGCCCCTGTGGAATTTGCCAAAGGCGCCTTCACCGGTGCCGCCAATATCGCCCTGATCAACGACGACGAACGCCACCAGATCGGCATCTGCTACAAGCAGCATGGCCAGCAGGCGGCCATTGATCTGGGTAACGAACTGGTCAGCGGAACCGAGCGCGAACAGCGCATGCAAGCCTGGCAGCAATGGTGGCAGGCCAATCCGAACGGTTATCTGTATTGCTTCCGGGGCGGGCTGCGCAGCCAGACCACCCAGGCCTGGCTGCGTGAAGCCGGGATCGATGCGCCGCTGGTTACCGGTGGCTACAAGGCCATGCGCCGTTTCCTGCTCGACGAGATGGAAGCCTGCATTGCCGCCCTGCCCTTCGAGATCCTCTGCGGTCGCACCGGTTGCGCCAAGACCCGGGTCATCGAAAGCCAGACCAATGCCGTGGATCTGGAAGGGCTGGCTCATCACCGTGGCTCTTCCTTCGGCCGACGCCCCGGCGGTCAGCCCACCCAGATCGATTTCGACAATGCCCTGGCCATCGCCATGCTCAAGCAGCGAGCACAGAGCCCGGCCAGGGTATTGCTGGAAGACGAGAGCAAACTGATCGGCCGCTGCCACCTACCCTTTTCCCTGCAGGACAAGATCAGCACCTGCCCGCGCATCATCATCAACGAGACGCTGGAATCCCGGGTGCAGGTGACCCTGGAAGATTACGTGGTAGGACCGCTGGAAGAATACCGCCAGCACTTTGGCGAAAAGCAGGCTCTTCACTATCTGGGGGAAGAGCTGCTCGCCGCCATGGACCGCATCCGCCGCCGCCTGGGCGGACTGCGCCACCAACAGCTCCGCCAGCAACTGTCCGAAGCTCTGGCCGTCCAGGCCATCAGCGGTGACACCGGACTACACGAAGACTGGATCCGCACCCTGCTCAGCGACTACTACGACCCCATGTACGACTACATGCTTTCCCGCCGGGAAGGGGACATTGTGTTTGAGGGTAGCCGCAACGAGGTCATGGCGTTTCTGGAAGAACGCCAGACGCCAGACGCCTGAAACCCCAAGCGACTGTTGGAGTCTTGCTCGCAAGGCGAATAATCCGCAGAACCTATTGGCGGGCATTCGCCTTGCAAGCAAGGCTCCAACGAAAGGCGGAGGGGAATTATCTCCCCGGTTTGCCTCCGAAGCCTCCGTTGGAGCTTTGCTCGCAAAGCGAAGAGCTACCGCCTTGCAAGCAAGGCTCCAACAGGGATTTCTCTTCCGGGCTGCGTTGTACACTGGTATCCAGCACCCGGCGCTCTATAATCACCTTGTCGTGTCTGGCCGGACCCTCGACGGAATGTCCACTTTGTCCGGTAAGCCTCCCTATTGAACGGAGTCAACAATGCGTTTCAAGCTTCTTGCCGCCCTGTTTGCAGCACTGCTGCTCTCTGCCTGTAATGAACCCCACACCGGGACCTTCGTTTTCACCGCCATCCCTGATCAGGATGAATCGCAACTGGAAAAACGCTTCGGCGTGGTTGCCCTCTATCTGGAAGAAAAACTGGGCGTGCCGGTGAAATATGTGCCGGTGAAGTCCTATGCCGCTGCCGTCACTGCCTTCCGCAATAACGAAGTGCAGATGGCCTGGTTCGGCGGTCTGTCCGGTGTTCAGGCTCGTCGCCTGGTGCCCGGCTCCCAGGCCATCGCCCAGGGCCTGGAAGATCCTGACTTCAAGTCCTACTTCATCGCCAACACCAGTACCGGCCTGACTCAGTCCGATACTCTCCCCGAGTCCTTTATCGATCAGCCGTCCTTCACCTTCGGCTCCAAGGGCAGCACCTCCGGGCGCCTGATGCCGGAGTTCTACCTGCGCGAGACCTTCAACCAGGCCCCGGACCAACTGTTTGATAAAGTCGGCTTCTCCGGCGACCACAGCGCCACCATCGCCCTGGTACAAAGCGGCGCCTACGCTACCGGCGCGGTGAATTACAAGGTATGGGAGCGCGAGCTGGAAGAAGGCAAGATCGATACCAGCAAGGTACAGGTGATCTGGGAAACCCCCGGTTATCCGGACTACCACTGGACCGTACGCGGCGATCTGAATGACAAGTTCGGCGACGGTTTCAGCCAGCGCGTCACCGAGGCCCTGCTGGCCATCGATGACCCGGTATTGCTGAATGCGTTCCCGCGGGAAAAATTCATCCCCGCCAGCAATGACGACTTTGCGCCCATCGAGGAAACTGCCGAAGCCATCGGCCTGCTGGACGCGCAGTAACAGGATCGGATTTTGACATTCCATCTTGAGAATGCACGACTTGGCCACCCGGGCCAGGTCGTGTTTGCGTCCCTGTCGCTGACCATTGCCGACGGGGAAAAAGTCGCCTTGCTGGGTCCCTCCGGCGCCGGCAAGTCCACCCTGCTGGCGGCACTGCGCCAGCAGCAGGAAGCCAGCTGTGCCTGGTGTCCCCAGACCGGCGACCTGGTCCCCATTCTCAGCGTCTTCCACAATCTCTACATGGGCGCCCTGCCCCGTAACCCGACCCTGACCAACCTGCGCAACCTGATCTGGCCCAGCGCCCGGGAAAAATCCAGCGTCGGCGAACTGGCCCGGGAGCTGGGGTTACAGGACAAGCTGTTCACCAGCGTGGACCAGTTATCCGGGGGTCAGGCGCAACGGGTTGCTCTGGGTCGTGCGCTCTACACACAACGACCGATACTGCTGGCCGACGAGCCGGTCTCCAGCCTGGATGAACACCAGGGGCTGGTGCTGCTGCGCCAGGCACTGGGCCGCCACCATACCGCCGTGGTCGCGCTGCACGATCGGGAGCTGGCGCTGCAATGCTGCGACCGCATCATCGGCCTGGGTGACGGCAAGATTCTGCTCGACGCCCCCGCCAGCACCCTGAGCCTGGGTGACCTGGACACGCTCTACCAATGAGCCCCGGCGAGCACGGCCAGGCTTCCGGCGCCCGGTATCCCGTCATCAACACCACCGCCTCCCGCTGGCGCCGTGCCAGCTTCTGGCTCGCCGTGGCCGGGTTGATTGCCCTGGCGTTTGCCGACCTGGAGATAGCCCGCTCCTCCCCGGGCAGCGAGCTGCTGCGCATGGGCCAGGGCTTTCTGGCACCAGACTTTTTCTCCACCGATAACCTCTGGCGAGCACTGGCCAATACCCTGGCCTTCGCCTGGCAGGGCACCGCCCTGGCCGCCCTGTTCGGTTTTCTCATGGCCATGGCCTGGCATCGCCGCTGGGTGCGGGGCTTTGCCGCCAGCATCCGCGCTGTCCACGAGCTGTTCTGGGGGTTGCTGTTGTTACAGGTGGCCGGACTGAGCACCGTCACCGGGGTACTGGCCATCGCCATTCCCTACGCGGGCATCTTCGCCAAGGTCTTCGGTGAATTTCTGGAGGAAGCCGACGCGGCCCCCGCCAGCGCCCTGCCAGCCAGCGGCCAGCGCCTGAGCGTGTTTTTCTATGCCCGCCTGCCACTGGTCTGGCAGGCCTTCAAGGCCTACGGCGGCTACCGGCTGGAATGCGCCATCCGCGCCTCAGCCATCCTGGGTTTCATCGGCCTGCCCACCCTGGGTTTCCATCTGGAAACCGCCTTTCGTGAAGGCAGCTACGACCAGGGCGCCGCCCTGCTTTACCTGTTCTTTGCCATCATCTTTACCCTGCGCTGGTGGCTGCGCCCGGCGCTGATTCCGGTATACCTGCTGGCCGCCATTGCCTGGGCGCCACCGCTGTTCACCGGTCGGCTCGATACCCTGGTGCGCTTTGTCACCGTGGATCTGGTACCAATGCCGTTACGCCAGGGCGGAGGATTGACGGAACTGTGGCAGTGGTTTGCCATGCTTTGGCAACAACAACTGTGGCCGGGGCTCTGGCAGACCCTGGTGCTGGGCCTCGGAGCCCTGCTGCTCACCGGCCTGCTATCGCTGCTGCTGTTTCCTCTGATCTCGCCCCTGTTCGGCAACCGGGTCAGCCGTACCGCCGGCCATGGCCTGTTGGTGGTCATGCGCACCACCCCGGAATTCTTTCTCGCCTTCTTCTTCCTGATTCTGCTCGGCCCATCCATGCTGCCGGGCATCCTGGCCCTGGCCCTGCACACCAGTGCCATCGTTGCTCACCTCACCGGCCGCTTCAGCGAAAGCCTGACGCTGCGCGCCGATGCCCCCACCGGCCTCAACCGCTACGCCTGGGAAGTACTGCCCCGCGTCACCCCCAATCTGCTGGCATTCCTGCTCTACCGCTGGGAAGTGATCATGCGCGAAACGGCGGTGCTGGGGATTCTTGGCATTCATACCCTGGGTTTCTATATTGATTCCAGCGTGGCGGAATTCCGCTTCGATCGGACCCTGCTATTGATCCTGGCCACGGTGATGCTCAATCTGGCGGTGGATGCATTGTCGCGGGGATTGCGCAAGCGGTTGCGGCTAAAACCGGGGTTGGGTCTATGAAGGCAATGAAACGAACGCGTTATTTTCAAGGCAACTCATGAAACTCTATCAAGTCGATGCCTTTACCTCTTCCCTGTTTGCCGGCAACCCGGCAGCCGTGGTGCCGCTGGAAAGCTGGCCGGACGATGCCCTGCTGCAGAACATCGCCATGGAGAACAACCTGTCGGAGACGGCCTTTCTGGTGGCGGACGACACCGGCTATACGCTGCGTTGGTTTACCCCCAGTGTGGAAGTGGATCTGTGTGGCCATGCCACCCTGGCGGCTGCCTGGGTAGTGTTCAATGCGCTGGGATTTCCCGGTGAGCGGATTCGTTTCAATACCGCATCCGGTGCCCTGTATGTGGAGCGCAACGACCAGACCCTGAGCCTGGATTTCCCCAGCCGACCGGCGCACCCGGTCAGCAGCCGGGCGCCCTACGAGCAGGCGCTGGGCATTCCTCTTATGGAGGTTCTTCAAGCTCGCGATACCCTGGTGGTGCTGGACAGCGCTGAACAGGTACGCAACTTCCAACCGGATGTTGCCGCCATCGGCAAACTGGATACCTTTGCGATCATGATTACCGCCCCCGGCGATGACTGCGATTTTGTCAGCCGCTTTTTCGCCCCGGCCAAGGGTGTGCCGGAAGACCCGGTGACCGGCTCCGCCCATTGCACCCTGGTGCCCTACTGGGCCGACCGGCTGGGCAAGACCACCCTGCATGCCCGCCAGCTTTCTGCACGAGGCGGCGAATTACACTGCACCCTGAAAGGAGACCGGGTTACCCTGAGTGGCCAGGCCCGCTGCTTTTTGAAAGGCGATATTCTGCTGTGATGACCCCCTCGGCCAACCACGACCTGGTATTGATTGGCGGCGGCCACAGCCATGCCCTGGCCCTGCGCATGCTGGCAATGAAACCGATCCCCGGCGTACGGATTACCCTGGTGTCGCCCGATGCGTTGAGCGCCTATTCCGGTATGCTGCCCGGCCTGATCGCCGGCCACTACACCCTCACCGATAGCCACGTGGATTTGTACCGGCTATGCCTGACCACCGGCACCCGCTTTATCCGCGCTGCGGTAACACAGATCTGCAGCGCCGAACGGCGCCTGACTCTGGATGATGGCAGTACCCTGGACTATGACTGGCTAAGCCTGGATGTGGGCGCCACACCGGACCTGCAACCCGTGGGTGGCGGTCACCCGGACATCGTGCCGGTAAAACCGGTAGCCAGTTTCCACCAGCGCTGGCAGCAATGGCGTGATCATGACAGCCCACTGGCCGTGGTAGGCGCTGGCGCCGGTGGTACGGAAATGGTCCTGGCCATCGCCGAACATCAGCGACAGGCCGGACACCATGGAGCCCTGTCACTCATCAGCGGCGGAGAACTACTGCCAGGCTACCCGGAATCCGTGCGGCGGCGCATGCAACGCTATCTGGATGACTACGGCATCCAGTTACGTGAGCACACTCGGGTGGAAAAACACGGCGATGTCCTCTACGCCAACGAGGCTCCCCTCGACGCCACCCGGGTGCTCTGGTGCACCGGCGTGCGTGGCACCCGGGTGATCGCTGACAGCGATCTGGACTGTGACGACAAGGGCTTTGTGCGGGTAAACGAGACCCTGCAAAGCCGCAGCGACAGCCGCGTGTTTGCCGCCGGCGATTGCGCCGCCTTCCCCGACAGCCTGCCCAAGGCCGGCGTTTATGCCGTGCGTCAGGCCAAGGTGCTGGCCCACAACCTGAACGCCGCCATCAGCAGGCAACCCTTGCAGGCCTACCAACCGCAGAAACGCTTTCTTTCTTTGCTCTCCGCCGGCGGCAAGCAGGCAGTGGCCAGCCGTGGCGGAACCCTGTCCGTTGCCGGACACTGGGTATGGCGCTGGAAGGATCGCATCGATCGCGACTTCATGGACAAGTTCGATCGCCAGTTACCCACCATGACACCGCCTGCGGCGGACCCGGATACCCTGCATTGCGCCGGCTGCGGCGCCAAGGTGGGCAGTGGCGCGCTCCATGATGCCTTGCGGGATTTACAGCCTTATCTCAGCGACGGCATTGAAGCCGGCGTTGATGCCGCCGACGACGCGGCCATCATTCACTGGGCAGACAACAAGCGATTGGTGCAGAGCCTGGATTATTTCCCGGCCTTCATTGACGAGCCCTACCTGTTCGGCAGAGTCGCCGCCCTGCACAGCCTCAGCGATCTGTACGCCATGAACGCCACGCCCCACTCTGCCCTCGCCAACGTGACCCTGCCCTGGCACCACCCGAAATTGCAGGGTCGGGATCTGCACCGCTTGATGGCTGGTGCCGTGAAAGAACTGAACACCGCCGGCTGCACCCTGGTTGGCGGCCACACCATCGAAGGCCCGCAGATGGCCGCCGGCTTTACCGTCAACGGTCAGGCGGACCCGCAACAACTCTGGCACAAACGCGGCGCCCGGAACGGCGATCGTCTGCTGCTGACCAAACCCCTGGGCAGCGGCGTGCAGCTGGCCGCCATGATGCAGAAAAATAAGCTCTACGGCCCCTGGCTGGATGCCACTCTGGACCATTTACTGGTCAGCAATCGCATCGCCCAACAGGTCATGCAGGGTTCTCCCGTGCACGCCTGCACCGATATCACCGGCTTTGGTCTGCTCGGGCATCTCCATGAAATCTGTCAGCACAGTGATGTGGCCATGGCCGTCGACACCGACAGCATTCCCCTGCTGCCAGGCACCCTGTCGCTGATTGAAAACGGAGTGGTTAGCACCCTCAACGAGGCCAACCGGCAAGTGTTGATGCATTGCGATACGCAGCAGGTTGCAGAGTCACTACTGACTATCCTGTGCGACCCGCAAACCGCCGGCGGACTGCTGTTCAGCATTCCCGAAGCGGCACTGGCCCAGGCCCTTGTGCAATTGCGTGAAGCGGGAGTGAACGCGTCAGAAATTGGTAAAGTCCTTGTAAAAAATGGTGATTCTTCGAGAGATATTCTTCTGCATTAGGGTCAAGATGTTAGTGTTGAATCAATCGAGCTGAATGGAGATATCCCATGACCAAGCGTATTACCGGTATTCTCAGTGCATCATTGCTGCTTTTCATGCAGTTGATGATTGTGCCAGCCGCCCAGGCCGCCATGATCGGTAACGACACGGTCATCCAACAACAGGACCGCGCGGCCATGAAGGCGCAGGTAATGGAGCTCATGGACCAAAAGGTCGCCGCCAAGGCATTGGGCGACTACGGCGTCAGCAAGGATCAGGTGAGCCAGCGTCTCGACCGCCTCACCGATCAGGAGCTGCAGCAGCTGGCCCAGAAAGCGGAAGAATTGCCCGCCGGCCAGGGTGTGGTTGGCGTGATCCTCGCCATCATCCTCATTCTGGTGTTGCTGGATCTGCTGGGTGCCACCGACGTCTTCCCGGTTATCGATCCCATTAACTGATCCATGTCTGTCCCCTATGGCGAGGAGCCAATCGCTCCTCGCCTTTCACTCGTAAGCCTTACCCGCCCTTTCAACCTGGCATGCCTTGTCAGCCTGCTGGCTCTGCTTTCCTTGAGTGGATGTCAAAGTTTCCCGCCTCCTCAAAGTGCACAGGTGGAAACCGAGCAGCAGTTGGTGGTGCCTTTTGTCCCCCAGGAAAAATACCAATGCGGCCCCGCCGCCCTGGCCATGATGCTGCAATGGGCCGGCAAGCCGGTGAGTGCAAACAGTCTGATTGATGAGGTGTGGTTACCAGAGCGGGAAGGCAGCCTTGGCATCGAATTGCGTGCCGCCGCCCGCAGCCGTGGCCTGATGGCTTACCCGGTGGAAAACAGCGAGGCGCTGTTCCGCGAACTGCAGGCTGGCCGGCCGGTACTGGTATTGCAGAACCTGGCCCTGCGTCGCTGGCCTCAGTGGCATTTTGCCGTAGTCACCGGCTATCAGGACGAAGGTAATACCATGGTGCTGCACAGCGGCACCGACGCCGGCAAGACCAGCCACTGGAACCGCTTTATCCGCACCTGGGCCCGTGCCGATCAATGGGGCTTTACCCTGGTCGAACCGGGACAACTGCCGGCCAGTGCGGAACCGGAAAGCCTGTTCCGGGCGATTTCTGCCCTGCCCAATGCCGAGGCCTTCTGGCCGGCGGCGGTAGAGGCGTTCCCGAACAGCGGCAAGCTATGGTTCGGCCACGGCAACAGCCTGTGGAGCCAGGATCAACAGCAACCGGCGCTCGACGCCTTCCAACGGGCAACCCGCCAGGCGCCAGACTTTGCCGCCGCCTGGAATAACCTGGCCTACGCCCAGCAGGCACTGGGCGATGAGGAAGGAGCCCGCGACAGTATCTGCCGTGCCCATGCCCTTGCCCCCCAGGACAAAGCCATCCGCGATAGCGTCATGGAGCTGACCGGTCAATCCTGTCCCGACGAGGCCTCGTCGACCGGTTCCGTCTGTTGCGCCGATAACTGATCGCGCTGCTCACGTAACCTGGCCAGCTTGGCTTCCCCTTCCGCCAGTTGCGCCAGCCGATGCAAAGAACGCATACATGGCATGCGTCTGATGCTGCTCTTAATGCTGATAAACATGAACGTAGCTATTCTCAAGCAACAGATGCCGACGCAGGCAGAACAACTGCTGCGCCCCTTGCAACGCCTTGGTAAGCTTGCCGAGACTTGGGCGTAAATAATCGTCTCTGCAGGGTGCAGTGAACGCGGCAAATTTCCCTGCAAAACACATTGATAGCCCCCTTACCCATTGGAGCTTGTTGGTTATGGATCGACGTCTGCCCCTTTTCCTGCTGATTTTTCTCCCCGCCATGGCGCAGGCCCAAATCGGCGGCTTTTCCCTGCCCGGCGTCGGCGACCTGGAAAAACAGATATCCGGCAGCGAAGACACCAGCAGCGATGGCAGCGCCAACCCTGACAAGAAAATTCTGCAACAGACCCTGGAACTACGCCGCGAAATCGACAGCAACCAGCAAACCATCAAGGATCTGGAAACTTTCGCGCGACAGGCATCCACCCAGCGGGCACGCCTCAACGCCGAGCTGGCCAAGGCCCGGCAACAGCAGGACAAGGACTGGGCCGCGCAATATAAGGACTTGGCGCTGCAAGCCCTTATCGAGAGGCTGACCAGCCGCCTGGATGCGCTGGAGAAGAACCAGAGCCGCCTGGCCGAGGTCAACGGTGAACTGACCCGCGCCCAGACCCTGCCCGAACAGGCCCAGAATGTGATCAGCAAGGCCATGGAGCGCATGGATACCATCCGCTCCCGGCTCAATGAGGGCACCGACGAAAACGGTGAGCCGCTCAGCGAAAAGCAGGAACAGGGGCTCAATACCGAACTACGCGCCCTGGAAACCCGTATCGAGCGCTACAACCAGGAACTGACCGTCGTCGACAAGAAACAGGATGTGGCCCGCCTGGAACAACAGTTACTGCGTACCGAGCAAGCCACCCTGGAAGCCCAGCTTGATGCCGTGCAGCCCCTGATCCAGCAACGCCGTATCAATCAGCTGGAAGAGATGGCCAAATCGCCAGAATCATCGCTGCCGGACAGCGTGCTGGAAAACAAGCGGATCCAGAATGCCAAGGCGGAAAACCAGGCCCTGCGTGAGCAACTCGCCAGCACCAGCCAGGCCGTCAACAGTCTGCTGCGCCGCGCCATCGACACCAAAACGCAATTGGACAAGGCCCGCGCCCTGTCCAGCACCGTCAACGATCAGATCCGCCTGCTGGATGGCAGCCTGCTACTGTCACGGGTGCTGTATCAGCAACAGAAACGCCTGCCGCAGACCCAGTCGGACATGAACCTGCAGAAACGCATTTCCGACGCTCGCCTGGAGCAATTCGAGCTGGAGCAAAAGATCCAGTCGCTGGATAACTCGCCCCTGCCAGAACAGGAAAAAATCAAAGGGGAGCTCTCCCCGGATCTGGAGCAAGCGTTTACCATCTTGCATCGGGAGCGGCGCGAGCTGTACGACCAGCTCAATCAGGAGCTGGGTCGGCAACTGGCTATCCTCACCCGTACCCAGCTCAACAAGGAGCAACTGGACAAGGTATCACGCAGCCTGCACAGCATTATCTCCGAGCAGACCTTCTGGATGCCCAGCACCCAGCCGGTGAGCCTGGAATGGCTCGGCAAGCTGCCCGGGCATATCACCCAGCAACTGCGCGACATGCCCTGGAAAGCCCTCTGGCAGGGCGCCCGCGAACTGGTTACCGGAAAATGGGGCTGGCTGGTGCTGGCCGCGATTCCCGCCATTATTCTGATGCTGCTGCGCCCACGACTGAAAAAACGCATCGACACCATGAACAAGGATGTGGGTTTCCTGCGCCGCGACAGCCAACTGCACACCCCGTTGAGTCTTATCTATACCGTGCTGATCTCGTCTCCCGCGCCCATCGCCCTGGCCGTGATTGCCGCCGGACTGTGGCGTCAGCCCAGCACCATTAACAGCGTACTGGGGGCCGCCCTGGCCCAGCTCGCCCTGCTCTGGCTGGTGTTCGAAATGCTTTACCGACTGCTGAAAAACGGTGGTATTGCCCAGCGCCATTTCCGCTGGGACAACCAGCAAAATCAGCATATGCGTCGCCGCCTGGCGCTCACCGGCCTGGCCTTTATTCCGATGACCTTCATCATCGCTTTCGGTGACCAGTGGCCCGCGCAACTCAGTAACGACCGGCTCGGCCTGGTAATCATGGTAGTCAGCCTGATCGTGGTGATGATCAGCCTGCCCTCGGTGGCCAGGAGCTATCCCGGCCGGCATTACAGCCGCACCATGAAAGGCCTATCCACCGGCTTGTGCGCCGCCGCCCCTCTTATCCTCACCGTGCTGATCGGCATCGGTTACTACTACACCTCGGTGCGACTGAGCGGCCACATGATCTACAGCCTCTACTTGGTGGTGCTATGGATTCTGCTCGACGCCGTGGCGGTTCGCGGCCTGGCCGTGGCCGCCCAGCGGTTGGCCTACCGGCGCGCAGTGGCCCAGCGGGAAGCCGAGCAAAAAAGCTCTGACACCTCCTCTGCTGCATCAGAAGCGGTGGAAGTGGAAGAACCGCAGCTGGACCTGAAACAGGTCAACCAACAATCCCTGCGCCTGATCCGCCTGGCACTGATCGCCGGTATCGGCCTGCTGGTGTATTGGGTCTGGGCAGATGTGTTCCACGCCTTCTCCTACACCGAAAACATCGTGCTCTGGGAAACCGCCGATGCTGCCGGCCAGGCCAGTGGCACCTCCCCCATCAGCCTGGGCGATGTGATGACCGCCCTGATCATTGGCGCTGTCACCTTCCTGCTGGCCAGCAACCTGCCAGGCCTGCTGGAAGTGCTGGTGTTGTCACGCATGGACCTGCGCCAGGGCACCAGCTACGCCACCACCACCCTGCTCTCCTATGTGATCGTGGCCAGCGGTGTGATCATCACGTTCGGTGCTCTGGGCTTGAGCTGGGACAAAATGCAGTGGCTGGTGGCCGCACTGGGGGTGGGCCTGGGCTTTGGCCTGCAGGAAATCTTCGCCAACTTCATCTCCGGCATCATCCTGCTGTTCGAGCGCCCCATCCGCATCGGCGACGTGATTACCATCAACAACCTGGATGGCACCGTCAGCCGCATCCGCATCCGCGCCACCACCCTGATCGACTTCGACCGCAAGGAGATCCTGGTGCCCAACAAGGTGTTTGTCACCGAGCGACTGATCAACTGGTCCCTGTCCGACACCGTCACCCGCATCATCATCAAGGTGGGCTTCGCCTACGGCTCCGACCTGCAAAAATGCCGCGACATCCTCATGCAGGCCGCCCGGGAAAACAAACGGGTGCTGCGTGACCCGGAACCGGTGGTGTTCTTCCTCACCTTCGGTGCCAGCACCCTGGACCACGAACTGCGTGTCCACGTGAACGATATCGGCGACCGCCTGGCCGCCACAGACGAACTCAACCGCCACATCGATGCCCTGTGCAAGGAACACGACATCGAAATCGCCTTCAGCCAGCTGGATATCCATATCCGAAATGGGGATGGCGACAAGCTGTGTATTGAGGGGGAAAAGAAGGAAAAATCTATACAGCAAGAC
The DNA here is from genome assembly GCF_002364155.1 of Alcanivorax sp. UBA3183. Taxonomy (NCBI): domain Bacteria; kingdom Pseudomonadati; phylum Pseudomonadota; class Gammaproteobacteria; order Oceanospirillales; family Alcanivoracaceae; genus Alcanivorax; species Alcanivorax sp. UBA3183. Next base: position 106,163 of record NZ_DEXN01000006.1, on the reverse strand, counting down.
GACAAGGGTCAGGCACCAAAAGCCAACGACGGGGAGCACAACGAAAGCAACGACCCCCGCTAAACCCGCAGGGCGGAAATACCGACCGGGTATCTCCGCCCTACGCCCCGCTCTCCAGAGGCCACACGACCGGAATAACTACTTCCAGCCCTGCTGCCAGTTCGATTCATCTCTTAGTGCTTTCCAATCAATAGAATCTGAACGGTTTGATATAACCGCCTCTATCAGGCAGTGAATGACTTCACCCTCTTCATCGAACTCGACCTCTGTCACCAGAAAATGTTTTTCTTTCTTTACTGGCTTGACCGCAGTCCACTTGCTGTTAAGCAACTTTTGGGGATTGATTTTATTCATTGCTACTCTTCGGTTACAACCTAACGCCTCAATAACCGGCGCAGCTTGCCTGCGTCCGGCGCCGAAGGCGCGAAGTTGATTGACTTGTTATGCATTTATCTCAAGCCCTCGGACCATACGGCTTTAATAACACCCCAAAACACCTTTTCGAACGGGGTGCGGCCATGTGGAAATTCGAGCACCCCTTTAAATCTTATTTCACAACCGCAGTCATCATAGATAAAAGGAATATCCTTTTTCTTCAAAGAAAACTGAATGAAGGCAGATCCATCCTCAGTGCTGAGAGGGGAGTCGACACCTATCTCCATTTCTTCAAATGTGATCACCCCTAATTCTTTGGATGTGATCTCCCAGCTTATATCTTCTAAGTATTCCACAGGGAATTGCCATAACCCTTTAAAATAAACAATAGGGTTAAAGTGTAAATTCATACTGCTCCTTCTGTTTTCATACGAAGTTAAAGTGGCAGTACTCAAATAGATTTCCATCGAACATCTCAAATTGGCGATGCATAACGCCGGCCATCATGGGCTTGTCGCATGCATGGCATTGTTATGCTTCTTCAGTTTCGACATTTTTTGGCATTGAAGCCTCAAGAATGGCTTGCCGAAGCCCTTTTGCGAGAAAAAAGACACCTGCAATGCCAGAGACATACGCAAAATAGCCAATATATAGACCAGACGCAGTCTCATTTCCAAGCCCCAACACACCTTTAAGAAAACCAGCAACCACTGGAATTATCACCAAAAACAGAAGCGCATTCTTCAGAAGCTTCTTACCCTTCTCCCCTGCTGTATTCGCAATCCCATTAAGAGTAATAACCAGGTAAGCGCTTGCTGCGAACATAGCGCCCGTCATAAGACCATTAAGTAATTGCATTCTTCTCCCTTATTTAATGCATAACAGCGTATTAGTTAGAACGTTCCGTATAACCCAGTTCTGCATAACTCCGAGTCACCCGCCCCACACGATCTAGCAAAATACTCCCATATCAATCGGTTAGAGTGAAATGGCAAATTTCCTACACAGAGTTCAAAGGAACACTCCTTTGAATTCTGTTCCTGCCAACCTCGCACCCCGTGTAGGAATTGTCATTGAAATCAGTGCATTGGAATTGGCCTCTGCAGGATAGTCGGAACGTTCCGTTGAAAACGGGCAACTATTGCCAGCTTATGGGCAAGGATCTACGACCCGGCAGCGACTGATGTACAATCACCTCACACTCTCCTGAGCCCTATATAATGCGTACTTTCGTCCTCCGCGCCCGCGCCGCGCCCACCGATAGCCAGGCTCTGCTGGCCAATGTGGGTGGCGATGCCCATACGGAAATTCTCGCCCATACGCTGATGAACAGCCTGTTTGTGGCCCAGTCTCACCGGGATGACGTGGTGGTGCATCTGGTGCTGGAAAGCACCCAGGATTACTCCCGCACTATCAGTTTCACCGGGGCGGAGATGCAGAATATTGGCGGCTTCCATGAGAAAGCGTTGCTGGCCAAGGTGGCCAACGCCCTGGATGTGTCTCAGGGACTGGGCAAGGAGCAGGAACGGGCCGTGGAGCCGGGCATCCGGGTGCGGACACTGAGTTTTGAGCGGCTGGTGAAGGATCTGGCGGAGGACCATCAGCTGTATGTGATGGACAAGAAGGGCGACAGCATCCGTGAGCTGGATTTCGGGGAGAACCCCTGCTTTCTACTCACCGACCATATCCCCATGCCGAAGAAGACCTTCAACAGTTTGAAGCGACTGGGAGCGGAGAAGATCAGCCTGGGGCCGCGGATGCTGTTTGCGTCGCAGTGTGTGGTGTTGATTCAGAATGAGCTGGATTTGGCAGGGATGTAGAAGGCTCTCACGAGGCGTAAAGCCTCCGGAGCCGTATTCATCGTGATGGATTGGGCGCGCGGGCGGGCGCCGTTTCTTCGCCAAGGCTCAGATCGCCATGCAAGCATAGCTCCTACAGCGGCTTCGTCAGGTCGGCTGGATGTCGGGTTTAGCTATTAACTGCTCTTAATCAGCTTTCCAGCCACACCTCACGTGCCCACTGCCAGATAGAACTCCAATCCTCGTCCTCGTTGACGCCCTCCCCCGGTACCCAGAAGACGATCTGGCCGTCCTGGCCGATGGCGTAAACGCCTTCTTCGGCCTGGCAGACAGGAATCAGCGAACGGGGCATGCCCTGGCTCCAGGCCTGGGCGGCCAGCTCGGGGAGGAAGTTGTGGGCGTAGTCGTCGGTGACGGTGGCCGGTTCCAGGCTGCCGCAAATAATGTCGCCGGTGGTGAGCAGGAATTCCTTGTACTCCCCCGGCAAAGAAATAAGCAGCTGTTCTTCGATTTCTACCAGCCGGTCTTCGTCCGGCAGTTCCAGGGCTACCAGTGCGCCCTGGTGGCGTTCGCGCAGCAGGTCGATCAGGTCATCCATTTACAGCGTCCCGGTTGGCATTGTCAGCAGAATGGTTGTTGGAGCTATGCTTGCATGGCGAATTTCGCCTGGACAATTCGCCATGCAAGCATAGCTCCAACGATACAATTTTTACCCTTGGCGGTGATCCCGACGGAACGGGAACAGGAACTGGTCGACCACGCCTTCCGGCACCTTGGTGCTGGCCCGAGTGCCGTACTCGGCAGCCAGCCGGTTGGGCATGATCAGGGTGCCGAACAGTTTATCGTAGATGGGCAGAAACGCGGCGTAATTTTTGTCCACGGCCTGGTCTTCCGAGGAGTGATGCCAGTGGTGGAATTCCGGGGTGGCGATGAGCCAGCGGATGCCCGGAAAGCGGAAGCGCACATTGGCGTGGATAAAGATGGCGTGGAAGGACACGAACACCAGGTAGGCGTACACCGCCGACGGCGAAAAGCCCAGAATGAAGATGGGCAGGTAGCCGATAAAGCGGTTGGCGATGATTTCCACCACATGCAGGCGTGAGGAGGCCAGCCAGTCCATCTGGGTAGTGGAATGATGCACGGCATGGAATTTCCACAGCCATGGCACTTCGTGGAAGGCCCGATGAATCCAGTAGCTGCCCAGATCGATAACGATAAGAATCTCGATGAACTGCAGCCACAGGGGCTGGCTGGCGATGGCCTGTTGGAAGCCGATGTCCACCTTGTCGTGGAGCACCACCTGAATGGGGATGATGGTGAAGAAGCTGATCAGCTGCAGGCCCACATGGCTGAACAGGAAGTATTTGATATCCGTGACCCAGCCCCCGCGCAGGGTTTTCTGGTCCGGGTCTTTGGGGAAGGCCCGTTCCAGGGGGATAAACACCAGCGCCAGTACCAACAGGGTAAGGATGAAATAGTCGAGCCCGGCATAGAGGCTGCGACCTTCCACCGGCGGCACATCCAGCCGCCCGGAGCCGATCAGCGCGGCCATGCAGGCCAGCACCATGCCGATAATGCCGTAGCGCTTTTCCTGATGACGCAGCACACTGAAAAAGCCACAGACAAAGCCGATACCGATGCCGATGAACAGGGCAATGCGTAGCACCTCGGCGTTGTAGAAGGCACGGAATTCCGGGGTGGTCAGCAGCTCCGGGTAGAGGAAACAGAAGCTGCCCATCAGCGCCAGAACCCCCAATCCAATGGACACGGTGGCGGTGATCTTGCCCTGGCCCGGGGTCAGATCCACCTCTTCGTAACGTTCCCGCAAAAAGTCTGTCATCTGTTGTTCTCCTTCTGGGCCAAGGCTGCCCGATGATCCGTTCAGACACCACTACACGCCCGTAACAAGCTGCTACACTGCGCGTTCAGTTGAGTTACGAGTTGAAAGTTCAAAGTTGAAACGCGGGCAAGCCTGGCCGCCATCCGGAAAACGGGGCGGCCGCGATTAAAGGCAGCCAAGCGCTGGCACGGCATTTGCCATCAAAGCAGCCTCCCCTCCCGCGCTTTTGAACTTTCAACTCATTCCAGAGCCGGTGAATATTGTCACACCGGCAACCCATTATTCAAAACTTTGGTTATTCACACAGTATGCCTCTCATTACCCTCCGCGACATTCAGCTCAGTTATGGGCAGCAGCCGCTGCTGGATCACGTCACCCTGTCCATCGACCCGGGGGAGCGGCTTTGTTTGATTGGTCGTAATGGCGCCGGCAAATCCACCCTGATGAAGGTGATTGCCGAAGAGATCCATGCAGATGACGGCCAGATCGAGAAGACCCAGGGGCTGACCGTGGCCCGCCTGGAGCAGGAAGTGCCGGACGACCAGGACCACAGCGTCCATTTCATGGTGTCGGAAGGGCTGGGCGAGCACGGTGCCCTGCTCAGCGAGCACGCGGAGCTGGTCCATCATCTGGGCGATGGTGACGACAAGGTACTGGCCCGGTTCGAACAATTGAGCAGCGACATCGAGGCCTGTGGTGCCTGGCAGCTATCCCAGCGGGTGGATACAGTGCTGTCCAAGCTGAAACTGGATGGCGATCAGGCCTTTGCCGGCCTCTCCGGGGGGATGAAACGCCGCGTGCTGCTGGCCCGGGCGCTGGTACAGGAACCGGATATCCTGCTGCTGGACGAGCCTACCAACCACCTGGATATGGATTCCATCCAGTGGCTGGAAGAATTCCTCAAGAGCTACGGCGCCACTCTGGTATTCATTTCCCACGACCGGGCCTTTATCCGCTCACTGGCCACCCGCATCATCGAGCTGGACCGGGGCAAGCTGACCAGCTGGCCTGGCAGCTATGAGAAATACCTGAGCGGCAAACAGGCGGCCCTGGAAGCAGAAGAGCGCGCCAACGCCGAGTTCGACAAGAAACTCAGCCAGGAAGAAAAGTGGATCCGTCAGGGCATCAAGGCCCGCCGCACCCGTAACGAAGGCCGGGTGCGTGCACTCAAGGCCATGCGTGATGAATTCGCCCAGCGCCGCAATCGCACCGGCACTGCCAACCTCACCATTCAAGGCGGGGACAACTCCGGCAAGGTGGTGGTGGAAGCCGAGCACCTGGATTACACCGTGGACGGCAAGAGCATCGTGCGGGACTTCTCCGTGAATCTGCTACGTGGTGACCGGGTGGGTATCCTCGGCCCCAATGGCTGCGGCAAATCCACCCTGATCCGCCTGTTGCTGGGTCGGCTGGCGCCGGATAGCGGCAACGTGAAGCTGGGCACCCAGCTACAGGTGGCCTATTTCGATCAGCTGCGCGATACCCTCAACGAGGAAAAGAGCGTCATCGACAACGTGGCCGAAGGCTCCGATGTGGTCACCATCAACGGCCAGAACAAGCACGTGATCGGCTACCTGCAGGATTTCCTGTTTGACCCGAGCCGGGTGCGCCAGCCGGTGAAGTCCCTGTCTGGCGGCGAGCGCAACCGGCTGCTGCTGGCCAAGCTGTTCACCAACCCCTTCAACCTGCTGGTGCTGGATGAGCCCACCAACGATCTGGACGCGGAAACCCTAGAGCTGCTGGAAGAGCAGCTGATGAACTATCAGGGCACCCTGCTGCTGGTCAGCCACGACCGGGAGTTCATCGACAATGTGGTGACCTCCACCCTGGTGTTCGAAAACGGCGAGCTCAACAGCTATGTGGGCGGTTATCAGGACTGGTTGCGTCAGCGTCCGGAACCTGTGAAGGGAAAAACCGTCAAATCCGCCAAGCCAGTGCTCGAACCGGCTCCGACGGCGCCCAAAGCCAAAAAGCTGTCTTACAAGGATCAGCGGGAGCTGGAGCAATTACCGGAGCGGATCGAGCAACTGGAATCGGCACTGGAAGCGGTGCAGGCTCGCATGTCGGACCCGGCTTTCTTCAAGGGTGACCCGGCCGAGATCAGCGCCGCCCAACAGCAACAAACCGAGCTGCAGGCGGAACTGGAAACCACCTTTGCTCGCTGGGACGAGCTGGATCAGCTTGGCTGAATCAAGGAGTGTTTGTGTATAAAACGTGGTCCTCATTCGCTATCACGGCAATGTTTGTCCTGTTCGGCCTAGCGGCAACGCCGGGCTGGGCCAATGAAGTGGAAGACGAAGAACGGGCCGTGGAACGTCAGCAGGAAAGCGACGGCCAGGCCACAGCCGGTGACGGCAATACGGACACGGACAAGGCCGACAGCGCCGTCGCTGATGACCCGACCCAACCGGCGGCCGACCCGGCTCCCCTGCCCTTATCCCTGCTGGGACGGCAAGTGGAACCGGGCAGCTTTGCCACCCTGCACTGGACCCCGGATCAGTCGTTCGCCTCCATTGCCACCCCGGTGCCGGTGCTGGTGGCCCATGGCGACAAGCCCGGGCCGCGGCTGTGTCTGACTGCAGCCATTCATGGCGATGAACTGAACGGCATCGAGATGGTGCGCCGGCTCATGTACGAGCTGGAGCCGGACCAGCTGGCCGGTACCGTGATCGGTGTGCCCATCGTCAATCTGGATGGCTTTCGCAGCGGCTCTCGCTACCTGAGCGACCGCCGGGATCTGAACCGCTACTTCCCCGGCAACAAGAAAGGCAGTGCCGCCAGTCGCGTGGCTCACTCCCTGTTCAGCAATATCGTGCGCCACTGCGATTACCTGGTGGATTTGCACACCGGCTCCCAGAAACGGGTCAACCAGCCGCAACTTCGCGCCGACCTGGACAACCCGGACGTGGTCGCCTTTGCCAAGCACTTCGGCGGCATGACCGTACTGCACAGCCCCGGTGTCACCGGCATGCTGCGCGATGCGGCGGTGAAAAAAGACATTGTGGCGGTGACCATGGAAGCGGGTGGCCCCAACCGGCTGGAAACCGAGGCCGTCAGCTACGGCGTACAGGCCATCGATACCCTGCTGGAAAACCTGGGTATGCGTAAGGCCAGCCGTTTCTGGAGTGCGCCGCAACCGGTGTTCTATGAGTCGGAATGGATTCGTGCCACCCAGGGCGGCATTCTGCTTGCCGAGGTGGAGCTGAACCAGAAAGTGAAGAAAGGCCAGGTGCTCGGCACCGTCACCGACCCGATCAGCAATACCGGCAGTGCCATCATTGCCCCTTATAACGGCCGGGTTCTGGGAATGGCAGTGAACCAGGTGGTCCACGCCGGCTTTGCCGCCTTCCGTATCGGCGAGGAAAAAACCACCGAGGAAGTGGAAGCGAAAGCAGAAAAAGCCACCCGGGAAAAAGAACAGAAAACCCAGCCATCAGAGGATAGCCCCGCCCACGACTCACCGGCACCGGAGCCTGAAGCAGACCGGGCCGATGACCTGAGCCAGGCGGAAGAAGAGGAAAGTCACTCGGAAGAGTGAGACGATCAAGCAGAGAGACAGCAAAAAAGGCTTCTTCCAGGAAGCCTTTTTTGTGGCTGCTTTAAAACCGGCTGGAGCCTTGTTCACAAGGCGAACGTATCGCTACCTCTTCGCTTTACGAGCAAAGCGCCAACGGGGCGGGGACTTGTTTACTGCACGACCAGGCTGTCGCGCATCTTGGCCAGGGTCTTTTCACCGATCCCCTTGATGGCCAGCAGTTGATCCACGCTGGTAAAGGGCCCCTGGCTATCCCGCCACTGCACGATGGCTTCTGCCGTTTTCGGGCCCACACCCTTGAGTTCCTGCAGCTGGGTAACGTCCGCCGTGTTCAGGTCGATGCGGTTTTCAACCTGGGTTTTGGCTGCGTCCTTGACCGCTTCCATTTCCACCGCCAGAGCAGGCAGGCTCAACGCCAACAGCAGGGACATCACAACCGCTTTCAATGCTTTCATATTGATCTCCATTTTTTATACGTTGGAGACCACACCATAGGAAGCCGAGTGAGGAGGCGTTATCAGCCGGGGGTGACAGATTGCGTAAGTGGCTCAGGCAAGACTTTGTAGTATCTCGTCTACTACCGCTGTAGGTTCAGCGGCTTGGGTAATCGGACGGCCGATCACCATATAGTCCACGCCCGCATCCCGCGCCTGCACCGGCGTCAACACGCGACGCTGGTCACCGGCATCGGCACCTGCAGGGCGGATACCCGGAGTAACCAGCTCGAATTGCTGACCGCAGGCCGCCTTGAGCATGCTCGCTTCCTGGGCGGAACACACCACCCCGTCCATGCCGGAGCGCTTGGCCAGCTCGGCCAGGCGTTGCACCTGCACTCGGGGCTCGTCCGTCACCCCGACCTGTTCCAGATCGGCCGCTTCCATGCTGGTCAGCACGGTCACTGCAATCAGGTGCGGCCGACTGGCATGGTTGGCGATGGCATTAGCAGCGGCTTCCATCATGCGCTGGCCACCACTGGCGTGCACATTGACCATCCACACACCCATATCCGCCGCCGCGGACACGGCGCCGGCCACGGTGTTGGGAATGTCGTGGAATTTCAGGTCCAGGAACAGCTCAAAGCCTTTCTTATGCAGACCTTCGACAATGGCCGGGCCACTGCGAGTGAAAATTTCCTTGCCCACTTTGACGCGCACCCTGGTCGGGTCCAGTTGATCGGCCATGGCCAGCGCCTGGGCGGCATCAGGATAGTCCAGGGCGACGATAACAGGGCTGGCAATAGGCATGGCGATTTCCTGAGTGGCGGGTGGGCGTGGGTATGGTAGGCGTTGGGTTAAGCGGGTTCAAGAATTGCCAGGGCACGCTTTGATCGTCATGCAAACGGTTCCTGTAGGAGCACCACTCGAGGTGCGAACCGAACGTAGCGAGGCAACCCCAGGAAGATCACTCTTTAGCGAGCTGTAGAGCCCGGAAATGGCTGATCGCCCTGCGGTCGATTCCGTGCTTCGCACGGTTCGTCCCTCAAGAGGAACTCCTACAGCGGCTTCGTGAGAAATGACGAAGCCCTGGGAACTTCCAGACATTCCCAATCCAATCGAGGGTAGCTCGTAGCCTAGACTTCCTTGACCACCGGCTTGATCGAGCCCCAGCGCTTGCAGCTTGGGCAGCGCCATTGCATCAAGGGAGTTTCGAAGCCGCAGCGGCGGCATTTGTAGAGGCTCTTGTCGTTGAGCAGTTGCTCTGACAATTGCTTGAGCACGCCCAGGTGCTCGCGGGTTTCCCCTTCCGCGCTACCGGCCAGACTCATGTCGATGATGCGGTTGAGGCCACGTACCGAGGGGTTGGCTTTCATGTATTCGGCAATAAAGTCCGACGCTTCCTTGTCGCCGTAGCGCTCCTTGAGCGTTTCAGCGAGCAGCAGGATGCGGCTGGTGCTGGGTTTCTCGGCACTGTAGTCCGCCAGCATCTGGATAAATTCTTCGTCCTTCTCCTGCTGCTGGTAGCTGGTGCGCAGCTTGTCGAGCGCTTCATCGAAGAAATCGCTGTCCTGCACCCAGATGCGCTGCAGGGCCTGGATAGCGGCATCCCAGTTCTGCTCGCCCATCTCCAGCTCGCCTTCCGCAAAGCTGGCGCGGACACACTGCTCATCGAATGACAGCGCCCGCCTCAGCATGCGGCGGGCCGGATTGATGTCGCCGTCGCGGCGCAGGTTTTCTGCCTGCTCGCAGCAGTACTGAGCCAGCACCGAGCCCAGCGCCGGGCGGTTCTTGATCAACCGCTCGCCCATGCTGATGGCATTGACCCAGTCGCGCTCCTGCTCGTACAGGCCCATCAGTTGCTGACAGACTTCATCCTTGGCCTGACAATCCTGATCCAGCATTTCCAGCAGTACCTGCTCGGCCAGATCGAAGATGCCGCTGGCCAGGTAATCCTGGGCCAGTTCCAGCTGGATTTCTTCCTGCACCGGGCGGCCATAGTCGCCGTGCTCCAGCAGGTGGGTATGCAGCTGGGCAGCACGGTCGAATTCACCCCGCTTGCGGAACAGCTTGCCCAGGGCAAGATGGGTATCGAGACCCTCTTCGCTCACGTCCAGACTCTTGAGCAAGGCTTCGATGCCCTTGTCCGGCTCTTCATTGAGGAAGAAGTTGATGCCGGCCACATAGTCCTTGGACAGGGAGGCCATGCGCCGACGCTGCCGGCGCTTGCTCTCACGCCGACCAAGGAAAAACCCGGCAGCGATGGCAACAAAAAAGAACGGCAGCAGCCAGAACGATTCACTCATGAAAACAGGCTCTTCAGGCCGCGCAGCCCGATACCGGCCAGCAAGCCCAGAAACAGGCCAATAGCCAGTACGCTGATCACCAGCACGCCCAGGGAAACCTCCCAGTGCCATTGATAAAACAGCATATCCAGCGTCACCAGATCACGATTGCTGGTGACAAACAGAAAAGCGAAAAGAAATACGGCCAGTACGGCCAGAATTACCAGAATCCGGTACAGGTTTCGCATCGTAAGGTTCCCTCTTTACTGGCCAGGTCTGTGCCGGGCGGTAACAACAAACGTTTAGTTAGCAGCAGCCTGATTGCCGCTTGCGCCATTATCAACACCTTCACCACTTTCTTCATGCAGTGAATCGTTAACGCGCTCGCGCAGCTCTTTGCCGGGTTTGAAGTGGGGAACATATTTGCCGTGCAGCTCGACGCTGGCACCGGTCTTGGGATTGCGTCCCACACGGGGCGCACGAAAATGGAGGGAAAAACTGCCGAAGCCGCGTATTTCGATACGACCTCCGCCGGCCAGGGAATCGGCCATCTGTTCGATAAGCGTTTTGACTGCCAGCTCCACATCCTTGGGCGACAATTGGTTTTGCCGATCGGCAATCCGCTCAATCAATTCCGACTTGGTTAACGCCATTACAGCTTTCTCCCTGGGCTCCCAGCCCAGTGGGACCGGCACGATGCCGGTCCCCGGGAGGAGCCGTATTATGACTCGTTGCTGCTTTCCATCTGTTTCTTGATCAGATCACCGATGGTCTTCGGCGCATTGGCATCCTGCTGTTCAGACAGTCCGTCAATGGCTTCACGCTCGTCGGCCTGGTCCTTGGACTTGATGGACAAGCTCAGAACACGGTTCTTGCGATCAACGTTGGTGATTTTCGCTTCCACTTCGTCACCGACGTTGAGCACTTCGGTCGCATCGTTAACGCGGTCGCGGCTGATTTCGCTGGCACGCAGGGTACCTTCTACGTTCTCAGCCAGCTCTACGATGGCCGCTTTCGCGTCTACCGACTTCACTACGCCCTTAACGATTGCGCCCTTGTCATTAGCAGCAACATACTGAGCAAACGGATCGTCTGTCAACTGCTTGATACCCAAGGAAATTCTTTCGCGCTCTGCGTCGATGGACAGAACCACGGTTTCCAGCTCATCGCCCTTGTTGAAGTTACGCACGGCATCTTCGCCCTGCTCTTCCCAGGAAATGTCGGACAGGTGCACCAGACCGTCGATGCCGCCTTCCAGACCGATGAAGATACCGAAGTCAGTGATGGACTTGATCTTGCCGGAAATGCGCTCGCCTTTCTGGTATTTCTCTTCGAAGGCATCCCACGGGTTGGACTGACACTGCTTGATACCCAGGGAAATACGACGACGGTCCTGATCGATGTCCAGGATCATCACTTCCACTTCGTCGCCGATCTCTACAACCTTGGACGGGTGGATGTTCTTGTTGGTCCAATCCATTTCGGATACGTGAACCAGACCCTCTACACCTTCTTCGATTTCGGCAAAGCAACCGTAATCGGTCAGATTGGTCACCTTCGCCTTCACGCGGGTGCCTTCCGGGTACTTGCCCACGATATCGTGCCACGGATCTTCGCCCAGCTGCTTCAGACCCAGGGAGACACGCATCTTCTCGCGGTCGAACTTGAGTACCTTGACGTCGATTTCCTGACCCACTTCCACGATCTCGCTCGGATGCTTGATACGCTTCCAGGCCATGTCGGTGATGTGCAGCAGGCCGTCGATGCCACCCAGGTCCACGAACGCACCGTAGTCGGTCAGGTTCTTCACGATACCTTTGACTTCCATGCCTTCCTGGAGGGTTTCCAGCAGTGCTTCACGCTCCTGAGAGTGCTCGGCTTCCATCACTGCGCGACGGGAAACCACAACGTTGTTGCGCTTGGGATCCAGCTTGATGACCTTGAAGTCCAGCTCTTTGCCTTCCAGGTGCGCGACATCGCGAACCGGACGGATATCTACCAGGGAACCGGGCAGGAACGCGCGGATCGGGCCGATATCGACAGTGAAGCCACCCTTCACCTTGCCGGAAATCATACCTTTTACGATCTCGTCTTCGTCGAAAGCTTTTTCCAGCTCGCCCCACACTTCGGCGCGCTTGGCTTTTTCACGGGACAGACGGGTGAAGCCCATACCATCGTCGATGGCGTCTACGGCAACATCAACTTCATCGCCTTCGACGATTTCCAGCTCGCCTGACTCGCTAAGGAATTCTTCACGGGCAATAATGCCTTCGGATTTCAGGCCTGCGTTAACGGTTACCCAGTCGCTATCGATGGATACAACAGTACCCTTGATGATAGAACCACGGGCAACGTCCAGGTCCTTAAGGCTTTCTTCAAAGAGATCAGCAAAAGATTCGGTCATGAAATTCACTCAGTGTTTTCGCACATGCCAACCAGCAGACATGGGTTAGTAAAAAAATGAGACCCGCCCTTCCCCAGCTGGCTTACTTTTTCAGGGTTGAGCAGATCGGCCGCTTGACACAGAATCACCCCTCGACAGTGCACTATCGAAGGGTTTCAACAACGTGTGCTGCCTTCACACCAGTTGGCGTGCGGCAGCCTCTTCAAGGATCCGGTTTACCACTTCATCAACCGTCAGGGTGGTGGATTCGATTACCACGGCATCGTCTGCCGGGCGCAACGGCGCCACCTCACGGTTCATGTCACGGTCATCCCGGGTGCGGATGTCCTCGACGAGGGTCGCGAGGGTAGCATCAAAGCCCTTTTCCTTCAACTGCTCAAAGCGCCGTCTGGCGCGCTCTTCAGCGCTGGCGGTGAGGTAAATCTTGAGGGGGGCAGAGGTAAACACCACGGTCCCCATATCGCGGCCATCCGCCACCAGCCCGGGGGGCTCGGCGAACACCCGCTGGCGGGCCAATAGTGCATCACGCACCGGCTGCAGCACGGCCACCTGGCTGGCCAGCTCACCCACGCTTTCCTGGCGGATGATGTTGGACACATCCTCGCCATCCAGAATTACCGCTGTTTCCCCCTCCTGCTCGATAAATCTCACCGGCAAGGTTTTCGCCAGTTCGACCAGGGCGGGCTCGTCATCCAGTGCAAGCCCTTGATTTTTCGCGTGATAACCGAGAACCCGATACAGGGCACCGGAATCCAGCAGGTGCCAGCCGAGACGGATTGCAACCAATCGGGCAACGGTGCCCTTACCGGAGGAAACCGGTCCGTCGATGGTCAATACCGCGGTGGACGGAGCAGTCATTTCACCTCCAGGTTCAAGCCCGCATGGGCGGCCAGCTGGGCAAAGCCCGGGAAGCTGGTGGCCACATTGGCGCAGTCATTAATGGTAATCGGGCCAGTGGCACGCAGGGACGCCATGGCGAAGCTCATGGCAATTCGGTGGTCACCGTGGGACTGAATCTCGCCGCCGCCGAAGGCGCCACCGCTGATGCGGATGCCGTCTTCAAACACTTCGTGATCCACGCCCAGCGCGGCCAGACCGTCCGCCATCACCTGGATGCGGTCAGATTCTTTCACCCGCAGCTCTTCGGCGCCGCGCAACACGGTATCGCCTTCGGCGCAGGCAGCGGCGATGAAGATGGCCGGGAATTCGTCAATGGCCAGGGGCACCAGCTCCTGGGGGATCTCGATACCTTTCAGGGGCGCCGCTTTGACCACCAGGTCCGCCACCGGCTCGCCGCCGGCATCTCGCTGATTTTCCAGGCGAATATCCGCCCCCATCAGCTTGAGGATGTCGATCACGCCGGTACGGGTAGGATTGATGCCCACGTGGGGTAACGTCAGCTCGCTGTCAGCGGCAATGGACGCACCGACCAGGAAGAAGGCTGCCGAGGAGATATCCGCCGGGACTTCCAGCTTGCAGGCGGCGAGTGTGCCGCCGCCAGTCAACGCACTGGTGGCTCCCTCACGGCGCACTTCGTAGCCAAAGCCTCCCAGCATCCGTTCGGTATGATCACGGGTCGGTGCCGGCTCAGTCACTGAGGTGTCGCCTTCAGCGTAGAGACCGCCCAGCAGGACGGCGGATTTCACCTGGGCAGAGGCCATCGGTAGATCGTAATGAATGCCCTTGAGCGGCTGGCCACCGCGGATGCGCACTGGCGGGCGCCCTTCGTTACCGGTGGAAATCTGGGCGCCCATCTCGCGCAGGGGGCTGGCCACCCGCTCCATGGGACGCTTGGACAGGGACGCATCGCCGGTGAGCTCCACATCGAAGGCCTGCCCGGCCAGCAAGCCGGTGAGCAGGCGCATGGAGGTGCCAGAGTTGCCCATGTAGAGCGGTTTTGTCGGCGCCTTGAGGCCATGCAGGCCGACCCCGTGGATGGTCACCTGGCCATTGTGGGGGCCTTCGATGACCACACCCATATCCCGGAATGCCTGTAGCGTTGCCAGAGCGTCCTCGCCTTCCAGGAAGCCTTCTACCTGGGTCACGCCTTCGGCCAGGGAGCCAAGCATGATGGAGCGGTGGGACATGGATTTGTCGCCGGGTACCCGTACCCGGCCAGTGAGTCGGCCACCCGGGGTCACCACAAAGGTGGGGTTGGCACTCTTGCTTTGGAGGATGGTGCTGTCTGTCATGGTTGTGTTGTCACCTGAATGGTGGGCGCGGGTATAGGAGGTGCGCTCGTTCATGGCCATAAAATGGGCCCGCGCCGTATTGGCGCGGGTCATGATGCCCATCAGGGCATCGGAATCATCGTCACTCACCGCCTGACGGAAGCGCGCGATACCGTCGCTGAACAGGTCCAGGGACTGCAGCAGCGCGGCCTTGTTCTCGCGGAAAATGTCATGCCACATCACCGGATCGGAGCTGGCGATACGGGTGAAGTCGCGAAAACCGCCGGCAGCATAGCGGAAGATCTCTGTGGAGTCGCCCTGCCGGGCCAGAGTATCCACCAGCGAAAAGGCCAGCAGATGGGGTAGATGACTGGTTTCCGCCAGTACCTGATCGTGGTAATCCGGCGCCATCTGCAGCACTTCCGCGCCCATGGCGGTCCAGATCGCCCGCACCCGGGCGGTGGCTGCCGGGTCGGTGGCCTCGGTGGGCGTCAGGATGACCCGGTGATCCTGGTACAGGTCCGCATCGGCAGCACCAACGCCGCTCTTTTCCTTGCCGGCAATGGGGTGGCCAGGCACGAAGCGGGAATAATGCTCGCCCAAAGCCGCATGGGCAGCGGTGATCACATTGCCTTTGACACTGCCGCCGTCAGTGATGATCGCCGTGCGGGACAGGCCCGGCTTCAGCGCACTCAACACCTTGCCCATAGCCGAAACGGGCGTAGAGACAAACACCAGATCAGCGCCCTTGACCGCTTCAGCCAGATCCTGACTGCCTTCGTCGACAACGCCGAGGGCGATGCCCTGCTCCAGGGTCCGGGCGGAGCGGGAACCGGCCACAATGGATCCGGCCAGCCCGTGCTTGCGAGCGGCAGCCGCAAAGGAGCCACCGATCAGGCCCAGGCCGATCACGGCAATGCGATTGAAGAGGGGTTCAGACATAACAAACGCCCCCGGTTCGCATTGTAGGAGCACCTCTCGAGGTGCGAACCGAATCTGGCACGGAATGCCGCAAGCAGGTTCGCGTCTCAAGCGACGCTC
Source organism: Alcanivorax sp. UBA3183 (assembly GCF_002364155.1). Taxonomy (NCBI): domain Bacteria; kingdom Pseudomonadati; phylum Pseudomonadota; class Gammaproteobacteria; order Oceanospirillales; family Alcanivoracaceae; genus Alcanivorax; species Alcanivorax sp. UBA3183. The sequence continues at coordinate 90,279 of NZ_DEXN01000006.1, read as the reverse complement.
CTACGGCGGAAAAACCGAAACGATGGAGATTACCCATCCGCCAGCACCTTCTTAAGGGCGGCCAAGAAACGCTCATTCTCGCGGCTGGTGCCCACGGTCACGCGCAGGAAGTTGGTCATGCCGTAGCCTCCCAGAGGACGCACAATCACGCCTTCGCGCAACAGACCCTGGTAAACCGGCATGGCGTCGCGACCACAGTCAAAGGCGATGAAGTTGGCCACCGAGGGAATCTGTTCCAGGTGCAGCTTCTGCAGGCCTTCGGCGATCTGCACCAGACCACTGGTGTTTTCGCCGCGGGAATTCTCGATGTGATCGTCATCGGACAGCGCCGCTTCGGCGGCCACCATGGCCGGGGTGTTCACATTGAACGGCTGGCGCACCCGGTTAAGCACATCGGCAATTTGCGGGTTACAGACACCATAGCCAATACGCAGGCCGGCCAGACCATGTATCTTGGAGAAGGTGCGCGTTACTACCAGATTCGGGTATTTTTGCAGGCGCTCGATGCCGTTCGGGTAGTGGCTTTCTTCCACGTATTCGAAGTAGGCCTCGTCCAGCACCACGATCACCCGCTCCGGGATCCGCGACAGGAACTCATCCAGGGCATGGGCGTTGAACCAGGTGCCGGTGGGGTTGTTCGGGTTGGCCACGAAAATCACCCGGGTGCGCTCGGTGACCGCCTCGGCCATGGCCGCCAGATCGTGGCCATAGAGATTGGACGGCACCGCCACCGGCCTGGCATTGCAGGCCAGGGTCACCAGTGGATACACCGCAAAGGCGTACTCGGAGAAAATCGCTTCATCGCCGGGCTGCAGGTAAGCACGGGCGATCAGGTCCAGCACATCGTTGGAGCCGTTACCCAGGGTCAGCTGATTGGTTTGCACACCCAGCTTTTCTGCCAGCGCTGCCTTCAGGGAAAAACCGGCGCCATCCGGGTACAGGTGCAGCTCATGCAGATGCTTGAGCGCATGCAGGGCCTTGTGGCTGGCGCCCAAGGGATTCTCATTGCTGGCCAGCTTGACGATATCGGTGAGGCCCAGTTCCCGCTCCAGCTCCTCGATGGGCTTGCCCGGCTCATAGGGCTTGAGCTGCTGAACGCCACTGTTGGCGAGTTCGATGTAGTCGCAAGTCATGATGACTCCTTGAACTGTGGGAGCGGTCGTTCGACCGCGATTTCCGGCCTGTGGTGAAATTTCCCGGTCGAACGACCGCTCCCACAGCTTATCGCCAGCCGATAGAGCATTGTCCAACCCTGTGTCACAACACCGCTTTCGGGTACGAGCCCAGCAGCTTGATGGTATTGCCAGCCGCTTCCAGCTTGTCCAGTACCGGCTGCAGCTTGCCATCTTCCTTGTGGCCTTCGCAGTCCACGAAGAACACATAACTCCAATTGGACGTCCGCGAGGGCCGGGATTCAAGGCGGGTCAGGTTAATGCCTTCATCGCGGAACGGTGCCAGCACCTCATAGAGCAGGCCCGGGCGGTTCTTGCCGCTGATCATCAGGCTGGTCTTGTCGTTACCGGACGGCGGCGTGTCCTGCCGGCCGATAATGATGAAACGGGTAGTGTTGTCCGGGCGGTCTTCGATATTGCGTTGCACCGCTTCCAGGCCATACAGCTCTTCCGCCATTTCCCCGGCAATGGCCAGGGCATTCCATTCGTCCTTCAGACGACGGGCAGCTTCGCCGTTGGAGCTGACCGCAATGCGCTCTACCCCGGGCATGTGGGCATCCAGCCACTGGCGGCACTGGGCCAGGGTCTGCTGATGAGAATAAACCCGGGTGACCTTGTCACGACGGGTGTGCTCGCCGGCCAGCAGATGATGGTGGATGCGCAGCTCCACCTCGCCACAAATTTTCAGGCTGGAGGTCATGAAGGTATCCAGGGTGTGGTTGACCACCCCTTCGGTGGAATTCTCCACCGGCACCACGCCGTAGTGAGCAGCCCCGGCTTCCACTTCACGGAATACTTCATCAATTGCGCCCAGCGGTACGCTTTCCACCGCATGGCCAAAGTGCTTGAGGGCGGCCTGCTGGGTAAAGGTGCCTTCCGGCCCCAGGAACGCCACTTTCATGCGCTGTTCCAACGCCAGGCAGGCGCTCATGATCTCGCGGAAAAACCGCGCCATGGTTTCGCCGTCCAACGGCCCCTTGTTGCGCTCTTTTACCTGTCGCAATACCTGGGCTTCCCGTTCCGGGCGATAAAACACCGGGTTGGGGTCGGTGGCGGTCTTCACCTCGGCCACCTTGTGGGCCAGGGTGGCGCGATCGTTGAGCAGATCCTGCAGCCGCTGGTCCAGCTCGTCGATCTGCTGTCGCAGGTTGTCCAGTGATTCGGTCATGGCGGTCCCCGCTCAGCCGTTGCGTTTTTCGAAGTCCGCCATAAAGGCGATCAGCGTATCCACTGCTGCTTCCGGTACCGCATTGTAGATGCTGGCACGCATGCCGCCCACGCTGCGGTGGCCCTTCAGGTTCAACAGGCCCGCCTGGTCGGCTTCACTGAGGAACTGCTTATCCAGGTTGGCGTCGGCCAGCACAAAGGGCACATTCATCCAGCTACGGCTGATTTTTTCCACCGGGTTGCTGTAGAAGCCGCTGTTATCAATAAAACCATACAGCTTTTCGGCCTTGCGCTGGTTGGTTTCTGCCATGTTCGCCACTCCGCCCTGCTTTTTCAGCCACTGGAACACCAGGCCGGCCAGGTACCAGGAAAAGGTGGGCGGCGTATTGAACATGCTGCCATTGTCCGCGTGGGTCTGGTAATTGAGCATGGCAGGCACATGGGCGCCGGCCTTGCCGAGCAGGTCCTTGCGGATAATCACCAGGGTCAGGCCGGCGGGGCCAATGTTCTTCTGGGCACCGGCATAGATCACCCCGAAGCGATTCACATCAATGGGGCGGGACAGAATGGTGGAGCTCATGTCTGCCACCAGCGGGGTATCACCCACGTCGGGAACAAAGCTGTATTCCAGGCCACCGATGGTTTCATTGGGGCAGTAATGCACGTAGGCCGGATTGGCCGACAACTGCCAGCTGTCCTGTGGCGGTACGGTGCTGAAGTTGGTGTCTTCACTACTGGCGGCCACGTTGATGTTGCCGTAGCGGCCGGCTTCCTTGATGGCTTTCTTGGACCATTGCCCGGTATTGATGTAATCCGCGGTTTCGCCCTCGCCCAGCAGGTTCATGGGCACCATGGCAAATTGCGTGGAGGCGCCGCCCTGCAGAAACAGCACGGCGTAATCGTCGCTGATCCCCATCAGGCTGCGCAGATCCTGCTCGGCCTTTTCGGCAATCTCCACGAACACCTTGTCCCGATGGCTCATTTCCATGATGGACAGGCCCATGCCCTGGTAATCCAGCATTTCCTGACGGGCCTGCTCCAGAACGTCCGTCGGCAACGCCGCGGGACCTGCGCAGAAGTTATAGGCGCGGGACATGCATTTTCTCCGTGACTAGATTGAAAGTACCAAACCGGTGAATCAAAGAAGCCCGGTAACACCGGGCTCGGGTTGTTGCTTACTATTGTCTTTCAAGCAGCCCGTAGGAGCGGCGCTTGAGCCGCGAATCGTACTTGGCACGGCTTGTCGCGAGCACGTTCGCGGCTCAAGCGCCGCTCCTACAGCAGCCTTTTATTCCTCGGCATCGTCGGAGGCGTCAGACTCCGGCGCTTCAGAGGTAACGTCCCCTTCCAGCACCTCGCCCTCTTCGATGTCGTCCTCGTCACCGTCCAGGTCGGGGATGGTGGCCAGACCACACAACTTCTCGCCGTCGCCCAGACGAATCAGACGCACACCCTGGGTGTTACGGCTGGAGGTGCTGACCTGATTGACGCCGGTGCGCACCAGGGTACCTTGGTTGGAGATCAGCATGATGTCCTCTTCACCAAACACCTGGGCAGCGCCGACCAGCTCACCGTTACGCTCGTTGACCACCATAGCGATGACGCCCTGGCCACCACGACCCTTGGTCGGGTAGTCAGTCAACGGGGTGCGCTTGCCGTAGCCGTTTTCGGAGGCAGTCAGAATCTGGCCCTCTGCTTCCGGCACGATCAGGGAAATCACGTCCACGCCATCGGCCAGTTTGATGCCGCGCACACCACGGGCCAGACGGCTCATGACACGCACCTTGGACTGATGGAACCGCACGGCCTTGCCGTTGCGGGCTACCAGCATCACATCTTCGTCGCCGTGGGTAATAGCCACATTCACCAGATGCTCGCCTTCCTGCAGTTTCACGGCAATCAGGCCGGAGCTGCGCGGACGGGCAAAGTTGGCCAGGGCGGTACGCTTGACGATACCGCTGGAGGTGGCCATGAAGATAAACGGACCAGGCACGGTATCGACTACCGCTTCTGCCTCGACCTCATCACTGTCGACGGCGTCTTCGATCACCTCTTCCGCATCGATGACGTCATCTTCCTCGGTTTCCACCTCCACGCCAGCGGCTTTCTGCTGGCGTACCATTTCCGCATCGAGACGCAGGATGGCGGTAATACGCTCGTCGTTGCCCAGTGCCGGCAGCAGATTGACGATGGGCTTGCCACGGGACGCCCGGCCACCTTGCGGCAACTCGAAGGTACGCAACCAGAAGACCTTGCCAGCGTCGGTGAACAACAACAGGGTGTCGTGGGTGCCCGCCACCAGCAGGTGCTCCACGTAATCCTCGTCTTTAAGCTGGCCGGCAGACTTGCCACGGCCACCACGCTTCTGCGCCCGGTAGGTATCGATGGGCTGCATCTTGGCGTAGCCACTGTTGGACAGGGTCACTACCACGGTTTCTTCGGCGATCAGGTCTTCCATGCTCAGGTCGAGACGGGAGGTGACGATTTCGGAACGGCGCTCGTCGGCATATTCCTCACGGACCGCCTTCAGTTCATCACGGATCACTTCCATCAGACGTTCGGGGTTACCCAGAATCTTCAGCAGTTCGGCAATCTGCTCCAGCAGTTCCTGGTAATCGTTGATCAGTTTTTCCCGTTCCAGACCGGTCAGCTTCTGCAGACGCAGATCCAGAATGGCCTGGGCCTGTTCCGGGCTCAGGTAATAAAGGCCATCACGCAAACCGAACTGCTCATCGAGGCCATCCGGGCGAGCCGCGTTTTCACCACCGGCGCGCTCCAGCATTTGCAGTACATCGCCGGGGGTCCAGCCTTTGCCCAGAAGTTTTTCCTTGGCTTCCGCGCCGCTGGGGGACGCCTTGATCAGCGCAATCACCGGATCGATATTGCTCAGCGCCACCGCCAGACCTTCTAGCAAGTGGGCCTTTTCGCGGGCCTTGCGCAGTTCGAACACGGTACGGCGAGTCACCACTTCACGGCGGTGACGAATAAAGGCATCCAGCAGCTCACGCAAGTTGAGGGTCTTGGGCTGACCATCGACCAGAGCTACGGTGTTGATACCAAACACCGACTCCATCTGGGTCTGCTGATACAGATTATTGAGCACCACCTCGGCGTTCTCGCCGCGACGCAGCTCGATCACAATGCGCATGCCCTCTTTGTCGGACTCATCGCGCAGCTCGGTGATACCTTCAATCTTCTTGTCTTTCACCAACTCGGCGATCTTCTCGATCAACCGCGCCTTGTTCACCTGGTAGGGAATCTCGTGGACGATAATGGCTTCTTTGCCACTTTTGTCGGTCGGCTCAATCTCGGCACGGGCACGCATATAGACGCGGCCACGGCCGGTACGGTAGGCCTGCACGATCCCGGCGCGACCGTTAATGATGCCGGCGGTGGGGAAATCCGGGCCCTTGATGTATTCCATCAGGTCGTCCGGCGTCAGGCTGTCGTCGTCGATCAGCGCCAGACAGCCGTCTACCACTTCGCCCAGGTTATGCGGCGGAATATTGGTGGCCATGCCGACGGCGATACCGGAGGAGCCGTTCACCAGCAGGTTGGGCACCCGGGTGGGCATCACATCGGGAATCTTTTCCGTGCCGTCATAGTTATCGACGAAATCCACGGTTTCCTTGTCCAGATCGGCCAGCAGCTCGTGGGCGATCTTGGCCATGCGCACTTCGGTGTAACGCATGGCGGCTGCGGAATCCCCGTCGATGGAACCAAAGTTACCCTGACCATCCACCAGCATGTAGCGCAGGGAAAACGGCTGCGCCATCCGCACGATGGTGTCGTAAACGGCGGAGTCACCATGGGGGTGGTACTTACCGATAACGTCACCGACCACACGGGCGGATTTCTTGTAAGCCTTGTTCCAGTCGTTGTTCAGCTCGTGCATGGCGAACAGTACGCGGCGATGCACCGGCTTGAGGCCGTCGCGCACATCCGGCAACGCCCGCCCAACGATCACGCTCATGGCGTAATCCAGGTACGACTGTTTGAGTTCGTCTTCGATGTTGACCGGGGTAACTTCTCTGGCGAGATCCGTCATAGCGATCCTTACTTTCCACAAGTATCGGGAAAGCCCCTGCGGCTTTCCCAAGCCGGCCCTTGATCAGGGCCGTTTTCACAGCGTGCCGATGGCACCCTGTGCAGTCTGTTCTTATGACAGCCCGCTCGCTGCCGACAGCGGCGGACCGGGCGTACATTCCTGCTCCTGGCACGAAGCCCGGAAAAGCCCCGGATGATAGCACAACCGGGCGGCTTCGGCGCCATAGTCCACCGCCATTGTTATCTTGGCGGCAAGAGCGCCGCTGACACGCTATACTGCGGCCTCAATTTGAGGGCAAGCCCCTCTAGCAGGCTGCTGAAAAGCCCGCCAAGATATCAAGGAGTTATGCATGAGCGACAATCAGGCTGACCTGATCGTCCACGCCCGCTGGATTGCCCCGGTCGCGCAGGACAAGGCGCCCAGTGCCGAGGTACTGGAAAACCATGCCCTGGTCGTCCGAGATGGCCAGATTATCGACCTGCTGCCCGGCGCCCTGGCCGACGAAAAATGGCAGGCTGATACGGTCACCCGGCTGGACAGCCACCTGCTGATTCCCGGCCTGATCAATGCCCATACCCATGCCGCCATGAACCTGCTGCGTGGTATCGCCGATGACCTGCCGCTGATGACCTGGCTGGAAAAGCACATCTGGCCGGCGGAAGGCCAGTTTGTCAGCGAGCAATTTGTGTTCGACGGCACCCGGCTGGCGGCGGCGGAGATGATTCGCTCTGGCACCACCTGCTTTGCCGACCAGTACTTCTTCCCGGCCAGCGCCGCACGCGCCACCGTGGAAGCCGGCCTGCGCGCCAGCCTGTTCTGCCCGATTCTGGATTTCCCCACGCCCATGGGCGCCGGGCCGGAGGACTACCTGCGCCTGGCCACCGATGCCATGGACGAGTGGCGCCATGACCCGCGCATCCAGATCGGTTTCGGCCCACACGCTCCCTATACCGTGTCCGACGGCCCCCTGCAGAAGGTGCTGACCCTGGCCGAGGAGCTGGACGTGCCGATGATGATGCACGTGCACGAAACCGCCGGAGAGATCCAGATGGCAGTTGGCAACACCGGTGAGCGGCCGCTCACTCGCCTGAAAAACCTGGGCCTGCTCTCGCCACGTCTGCTGGCGGTGCACATGACCCAGCTCACCGAGGACGAAATTGCGTTGGTGGCCGAAACTGGCACCCAGGTCGTGCACTGCCCGGAATCCAATCTGAAGCTGGCCAGCGGCTTTGCACCGGTGGAAACACTGCGCAAGGCCGGGGTCAACGTGGCCCTGGGCACCGACGGTGCCGCCAGCAACAACGATCTGGACATGATCGGCGAGGCCCGCATGGCCGCCTTCCTGGGCAAGGGCGTCAGTCTCCAGGCCGACGCTCTGCCCGCCGCCGAAATACTGCAGATGGCCACCCTGAACGGGGCCCGCGCCCTGGGCCGGGACGACCAACTCGGTTCACTGGAAATTGGCAAACAGGCGGATATGGTAGCGGTGGATCTGAACCGTCTGGAGACCCAGCCGGTCTATGATCCGGTGGCGCAACTGATCTATGCCGCCAGCCGCGATCAGGTGACACATACCTGGGTGGGAGGGCGCTGTTTAATGGACAACCGCAAACTCACCACCCTCAACGAAGCCGTGATCCTCAAGAATGCCCAGCAGTGGCAGGAAAAAATTGCCGGAGCCGACCGTGACTGAACAGCAACCGCAGATTCCCAATGTAGACGCCGGAGAAATCGCCAAATTCAATGCCCTGGCGGATCAGTGGTGGGACCCCAATTCCGAGTTCCGCCCGCTGCACGACATCAACCCGCTGCGACTGAACTACATCGACGAGCGCGTCAGCCTGCCCGGCAAGAAAGTCATCGACATCGGCTGCGGCGGCGGTTTGCTGTCCGAAGGCATGGCCCGGCGTGGCGCCGAGGTCACCGGTATCGACATGGGTGAAGCGCCGTTGTCGGTGGCACGCATCCACGCAGAAAAAGCCGGTGTAGCGGTTGAATACCGGCAGATTCCGGCGGAACAGATCGCCGAGGAACGGCCCGCCCAGTACGACGTGGTCACCTGTCTGGAAATGCTGGAACACGTGCCCGATCCGTCATCCGTGATTCGCGCCTGCGCCACCCTGGTAAAACCCGGTGGGCAGATTTTCTTCAGCACCATCAACCGCAACCCCAAGGCCTTCCTGTTCGCCATTGTCGGCGCTGAATATGTGTTGCGCCTGTTGCCGCGGGGCACCCACGAATACGCCAAGCTGATCAAGCCCTCGGAACTGGCCGGCTGGGCCCGGGACGCGGGGCTGGAAGTGAAAGACACCACCGGCATGGTCTACAACCCCCTGACCCAGGTGTACAAGCTGAACCGGGATGTGTCGGTGAACTACCTGATGCACGCGGTTAAAGCAGAATAATTTTCCCTGTAGGAGCGCCGCTTGAGGCGCGAAAAAACAGTTTCGAGGTACGAGTAACGCGTTGCGAAAGACATGACAGGTTTTGCTTTTCGCAACTCGAACCTCGTTACTCGCTTCGCTCGTTTCGCGCCTCAAGCGGCGCCCCTGCAGCGGCGTTGTAGAGAGAATCTATGAACAAGCTTGAAGCCGTTTATTTCGACCTGGACGGCACCCTGATTGATACCGCTCCGGATTTTTATACGGTGCTCAATACCCTGCTGAAACAACATGGGCGGCCGGAAGTCAGCTATTCCGCAGTGCGCGCCAATGTCTCCAACGGTGCCCGCGCGCTCACCGAGCTTGGTTTTGGCGCAGGGCCGGAGGATACCGAATTTCCGCCGCTACTGGATGAACTTCTGAACGCCTACGAGCAGCATCTGGCTGTGGATACCTGCCTGTTTCCCGGCATGGCAGAGACGCTGGACTGGCTGGATGCCAATGGTCTGCCCTGGGGCATCGTCACTAACAAGCCGTCACGGTTCACCGGGCCGGTGCTGGCGGGCCTGCATCTAGACCAGCGCGTCAGCGCGGCAATCTGCCCGGACCATGTAAAACAGCGCAAGCCGGACCCGGAAGGGTTGCTGATGGCGGCTCGCCAGGACGGCGTAACCCCGGCCCACTGCCTCTACGTGGGCGACCATCTGCGTGATATCCAGGCTGGCCAGAATGCCGGTATGGCCACCGCCGTGGCGGCCTTCGGTTATATCGACGCGGATGATGACCCCCACGACTGGCAGGCCGATTATTATCTGGAACAGGGCAGCGATCTGTTGCCTCTGCTGCAAACGATGAACACAAGGAGTACCGCATGAGCGAATTATCATCCGTGAATGCACAAGCACTGGCTTACCAATGCCCCGCCGATGCTTTCAAGGATCGCATTATCCTTGTCACCGGCGCGGGCGCCGGCATCGGCCGCAGCGCCGCCCTGACCCTGGCTCGCCACGGCTCCACCGTGATCCTGCTGGGACGCACCCCGGAAAAGCTGGAAAAGGTCTACGACGAGATCAAGGCCGCTGGCGGCCCGGAGCCAGCCCTGGCACCGGTGAATCTGGCGGTGGCCCGCCCGGAAGACTTCCAGGAACTGGCCGGCCTGTTCGACAAGGAATTCGGACGCCTGGACGGCATCCTGCATAACGCCTCCGTGCTCGGCGACATCACTCCGCTGGAGCGCTACGGTGTCGGCACCTGGGACTCGGTCATGCAGGTGAACGTGAACAGCGCCTTCTACCTGACCCAGGCCATGCTGCCGCTATTGCGTGCCAGCGACGATGCTCGCCTGCTGTTCACCTCCTCCAGTGTTGGTCGCAAGGGCCGCGCCTTCTGGGGTGCTTATGCCGTCTCCAAGGCCGCCACCGAAAACCTGGCACAGGTGCTGGCCGAAGAGCTGGAGAACACCAGCAACATTCGCGTCAACACCCTCAACCCCGGCGGCACCCGCACCGACATGCGCGCGCTGGCCTACCCCGGCGAGGACCCGCAGACACTGAAAACCCCGGACGAGATCATGGCCCCCTACCTGTTCCTGCTCGGCCCGGACAGCCGCGATGTGAACGGGGAATCCATCGACGCGCAGCCTAAGTAAAAACTCTGAGTTGAAAGTTAAAAGTTCAAAGTTGAAAAGGCGCGATCACGTTTGGACCGTCTCTGTCCGGTCCAGTGCCAGCGGCCAAATGCAGCGCGGGCACTGGACTGAAATGAACCCCCGGCCCTGCCCGCGTTTCAACTTTAAACTTTGAACTTTCAACTCGCTCCACCATTGACCCTTTCGACGGGGATTGCCGTAACGCGGTCACCCCCTGCGCCAAAGCTCTCCCTTATCCTGCCAGCGCGTGATAAATGTATTATCTATAACAAGAATGCGGCATCAGGGAGATCACCATGCGCACCCCCATTACCCTTTTCTTTCTAGTCAGTCTGCTGTGTTCATCACTGAGCGCGGCCAACCTGACACAAGCTCAAAAGCAGCAACTCCAGGCACTACTGCCCGGCATCACATTGAATGACTCCACCCTCGAAAAGCTCGAGGATGTGTTTTACACCAGAGAGATGCCGGTTCGCAGCCGACTTAAAGCCATCAGCCAGATGGTGGGACTGGATCAGATGCCCGCCGGCAGCACCCTCAAACGGACCATCTGCATCTGGGATATCGGCGGGCGTAACGGCGTGGTATTCAATGCGGCTATGGAGCAACGGGCGCTGGCCCTGGAATACGGCATCAACCTGGATCTGGTGCCTTACACCAACGAAACCGTCATGGTGGATGAGCTCAAGGCCGGCCGTTGCGATGCTGCCCTGATGAGCGGATTGCGTGCTCGCCAGTTCAATCTTTACAGCGGCAGTGTGGATGCCATTGGCGCAGTGCCGTCCCAGAAGCATATGCAAACCTTACTTAAAGTGATGGCTCATCCGAAACAGGCTGGTCACATGGTACAGGGGGATTATGTGGTGATGGGCATCTACCCGGCGGGTGCCGCACATATTTTTGTTAACGACCGAAGCATCAGCTCCCTGGCCAAGGCTGCCGGCAAACGGGTTGCCGTTCTCGATTATGATGAAACCCAGGCAGAAATGGTGGCGGCCATCGGTGCTACCCCCGTTACCACCGATATCGTCAGCGCTCCCAACAAGTTCAACAACGGCCAGATCGATATTCTGCCCGCCCCGCTGGTCGCCTATGAAATTCTCGAACTGTATAAAGGCATGAGTCCGGATGGTGGCGTGGTCGACTATCCGCTAACACAACTTTCCATGCAGTTGATCGGTCGCCTGGACAAGTTTCCCAATGAGGTGGCGCAATTGATTCGTGAGGCCTCCTTTGAAGCCTACCCAGACGTGATAAAGCGCATTGAAGTGGAAACACGCCGAGTGCCTGAGCGCTGGATGATCGCTATTCCTGACAAGGACAAGCGGGAATACGAAGTGATGATGCAGGATGCCCGCGATGCACTGCGTGCGCAGAAATACTACAGCAGCGACATGCTGGATCTGCAGCGCAAAATACGCTGCAAATTCGACCCCACCCGCTCGGAATGCAGCATCACTTGAGCTGACGTTGAAGCGGGCATTACGCGGCGCCACCAGACGCCGCGTACAATTGTCATACAGGCGGTAAAACTTCCCTCCCCTTCTACATGCTATAAGCATGACAACGAATGACAAAGGAAGCGTCATGGGGAATTATCGCACCCTTATTACCAGCCTTCTGGGCTCGGCCCTGCTGTCTCTGGCTTGCACCAGTCAGGCTCTGACACTGACTCCCAAGCAGGAAAAACACCTGACGGAAGCGCGTGAGGAAATGGGCCTGGGCCCGGACGATATGCTCAAGCGTCATATCTGTTTGTGGGATCTGTCCGGTCGCTCCGGCCCCATTTTCAACGGCGCCACCAACCTGCGCCTGGATTTGCTCCGCTATAAAATTGATATCAGCCTGGAGGCCTTTACCAACGAAGGTGCCATGGTCGCATCATTGAAAAACGGTCAATGCGACGCTGCCCTGATGAGCGGTTTTCGCGCCCGCCAGTTCGTCCGCTTCAGCGGTACTATCGATGCCATCGGCGCCCTACCGTCGCTGAAGCATATGGATATGCTGATGCGATCCATCGCTCTGCCTCAGCTCAGCGAAAACATGGTCAGCAACAAATATCAGACTCTGGCAGTTACCCCCGCCGGCGCCGCCTATTTATTTGTCAATGACAAGAGGCTGAATTCACTGGAGCGCGTCGCAGGGAAAAAGATTGCCGTACTGGATTTCGATCCCGGCCAGTCGAAGATGGTTGCACAGATTGGTGCCACCCCGGTGGCTACTACCCTTGCCACGGCCCCCAACCAGTTCAACAACGGCAGCGTGGATGTACTGCCCGCACCTCTCGTTGCTTATCAGGTATTGGAACTTTACAAGGGTATGGAACCCGACGGTGGCATCGTTGATTACCCCATTGTTCAGCTCACCGCCCAGTTGATTGGTCAAACTGATCGTTTTCCTCCCGCATTCGCGGCAGTGATCCGGGAAGTGGCAGCAGACAGCTTTTCGTCTATCCAGAGCGCCTTGGAAAAAGAAGCGGGACAGATCCCGGCAACCTGGTGGATCGACGTGGATCAACATGAAAAACAGGAATATGACAGCATGATGCGCGCCGCGCGTCTGAAACTGCGCGAAACCGGCTACTACGACGCCACCATGCTGAAGATCATGAAACGTATTCGTTGCAAGCTGGATCCTCAGCGCCCCGAATGCAGCCAGGATACGGAATAAGGATTACGCAGCAATATCATCGTTGGCATCGCGGCCAGCCATCCCGGCTGGCCAGCCAGCGACTCATCGGTCACGACTGTCACAATGGGCGTTCAACCTGAAGCAACAACTTCCGGTTCAAACAATAAAATGCCCATGGAGGCTTGCGTGACATTTTTTCGCCATCTGCTCATTCTTCCCCTGCTGATCGGCGCCCTGATCGCCCAGGCAGACAACCAACTGAATCTGACGCCAGCACAACAGGCGGAACTGGAAAAGTTTGCCCCTGGTGTATCGCTCACCCCCGAGCTCGCTGAGAAGCTGCGCGCCATCGCCTACGACCAGAGCCGCAGCCTCGACGATCGCATCGACGCGATGCAGAAAGTGGCCGGCTTCAGCATGGGCGAACCCCTCAAACGACGCATCTGCATCTGGGATATCGCCGGTCGCGCAGGACCGATCTATAAAGCTGCCGAAGACCAGCGCACCCGTCTGCTGGAATACGGTGTGGACCTGGATATTCAAGCCTACACCAGCGAAAGCGTGGTAGTGGAAGACCTGAAGGCTGGCGTCTGCGATGCTGCCCTGATCACTGGCCTGCGCGGTCGTCTTTTCAACAAGTACACCGGCACCATTGATTCCATCGGCGGCGTACCCAGCGACGAGCATATGAGAATCCTGCTGCAGGTCATGGCCAGCCCCAAGTCTGCCGACAAGATGGTGAGTGGCGAATACGTCATTCTCGGCCTGGCCTCTGCTGGTGGCGCCTATGTGTTCGTTAACGACAGAACCATCAACACCCTGGCCAATGCAGCGGGCAAGCGGGTAGCCGTCCTCGACTATGACCCGACCCAAGCGGAAATGGTCTCGCAAATCGGCGCCACCCCTGTCGCCTCCGATATCGTCTCTGCCCCTAACAAGTTCAACAACGGCGTCGTCGATGTCTTGGCCGCCCCACTGGTGGCCTACGAGGTGCTGGAACTTTACAAGGGCATGTCACCGGACGGCGGCATCATCGACTACCCGCTGGCGCAGATCACCATGCAACTGATCGGCCGCAAGGATAAATTCCCCAACGAGGTGGCACAGCTGGTTCGCGAAGAGTTTTTCAACAGCTACCACCTGATCAAAGAGCGGCTGGACCAGGAAGCGGCCAAGGTACCGGACCGCTGGTGGATCGACATCCCGGATGCGGACAAACGCGAATACGAAACCATGATGCAGGAAGCTCGCCTGACCTTGCGCGAAAAAGGCTACTACGATGCGGACATGCTGACCCTGCAACGCAAGATTCGCTGCAAACTCAATCCGTCGAAAGGGGAATGTGCGGATCCGGTGGAGTGAAAAGCAGCTACGAGCTATAAGCTTCTAGCTGCGACGCGGCAGGGACTTGCAAAGCACGCGGCGCCCTGCCCGAGGTTTTTCCATGAAGTTACTTGTAGGCGGTCCAGTAAAGGTTGTAGGAGCCCATGCTTGCATGGCGAACCGAGCGTAGCGAGCGAGGCGGCAAAGGAGAAACCTAGCCGCCGTTCTTTCTGGAAAGACCTGTCGAACACTCAAATGTCTGATCGCCCTGCGGTCGATTTCCGCGCAAGCGCGATTCGCGGCTCAAGCGCCGCTCCTACAGCGGCTTCGTAGAAATGACGAAGCACGAGGAACATTCCAACCTTTGCCTACCCTACCAGTGCAGCTTGTAGCTAGCTGCTTTTAGTGCAGAAAACCGCCCGGCATATCATCAATCGCGCCGAACATATCGACGCGATTATCACTGAACATATCCATTTCAGGTGCCAGCACCTGCACATAACGATCGAAGTAGAGGAACTGCTTGAGTAGCAGGGCGAATTCGCGAGGGAAACGAATGCCGTGGCCCTCACCGATTTTCACCAGATCCATCAGCAAGCGGTTCACTTCCTTGTCGTTGCGGTCGGCCTGCACCAGAGCAGACGGATCGACCTGGCCAAGCGCCCCTTGCAGGCTTTCGATATCCCGCGCCAGCGCATCCACATCCACCTCTTCCCGGGTCATGCCAATGATCGCCATGGCCTCCGCCATCTGGCGAACATCACCACGTCCGATGGCATCAAAGAATTTGGCCATGCCATCCCATGCCTCACGGCGGATCCGGCCGACAATACCAAAGTCGATGAATCCCACCCGACCGTCTTCCAGCAACATCAAATTGCCAGCATGCACATCCGCATGGAAGAAATCGCACAGCATCAGGCTGGAGAACCAGGTATTCAGTGCAGAGATCAGAGTTTGCGCCGGATCATCCGTATATTGCCTGAGCACATTCATGTCGGTGAGGGGCACCCCGAAGAAGCGCTCCATGGTCAGCACCTTGCCGGTGGTGTGAGACATGACCGGATCCGGCGCGACAGCCGAGGTATTGCCGGTGTCACGCAGGAAAGCATTGAACGCCTGGAGATTGTGAGCCTCCTTGATGAAGTCGCACTCCTCCAGCATGCCGGCCTGCAACTCCTCGATCACACCGGAAATGGCGGAGCGCGACAGACCTGGCGCCAGCCGCTCGGTAACCCGGGCAGCAAAGTAGAGAAAGTTGAAATCCGTCAGCAGCACATTACGGACACCGGGCCGCTGAACCTTGATCACCACGTCCTGGCCGTTTTTGAGCTTCGCCGCATGAACCTGCGCAATAGACGCACTGGCCAATGGCTTTGGGTCGACAGACTGATATAGAGACTCCAGCGATCCACCCAACTCTTTCTCGATCGTTTCGCGAATATAGTGAAATGGCAGTGCCGGGGTACGGTCCAGGCAGCGCTGAAATTCCTCGACATACTCTTCCGGGAAAATCGACGGCGAGCTGGCAATAAACTGCCCAAGCTTGATGTAGGTGGTACCTAGGGATTCAAAGGTCGTGCGCAGCAAAGCCGGTACTGGCGGGCGATCGCCGAGCATCCAGCTTAACCCCTGGCGACCGACCACCCCGATCGTCTCCAGTATCCGCCAGCCGCCACGGGCCGTATTCATGGCCAGAGAAACACCGCTTCTCTCGCCTGCCAGCCAGGCCTTCATGTCTTTGATATCAGTATGGTCGGTCATAATAAAGTCTTACTTTCCTGGTGGGTGCGCTGCACAACGTAACGTATTCCATCATAAAGCAAATTTATTGTTTGTAATTGCTTGCAGGCTTTTTTGTAATTGCCGCTTGTGCCAATGGACGGACTTTCGTACCTTTGAATCCGCTAATTCGAGAACAATAACAAGGAGCTTTAGAATGGGTTCTCTGACCTTGACAAAAATGTTACGACATTCCCGTCTGGCCCTGGTAGGGGGCGCCATCCTGGCTCTGCAAGGCTGTGGCGTCATCTACAAGACAACCGGGGACGTGCTGATCAGCTTCGGCCGCTCCGAAATGCTTCCCTACATGCTCACGTTTGATGATGTACGCATGGCCTGTGTCACCGGCGAAGCCCAGACTCCGCTGCTGATGGCCTTTGAACGCGTCGGTTCTCACCCCGAGAAGCTGGGTGCCATGGTCTTCACCACGGCCGCCACCTGTGCCGAACAGATCGCCATCGATGCCGAGTTGCGCTACATGCGTGCTGTGAAGGATGGCAATGTGAACGAAGCCCAGGACGCCCGCATCGAGCAGAAGCGCTGGTCTGCGGTTGCAGCACAGCGACAGTATACCGCCTACCAGAACATGCTCACCGCCTTTGGTGAACAGAAAGAAGGCGAATGTCCCAAGCTGAAAACCGATTTCGACGAACTGGTATGGATGGTCGGCAATATCTCCGGTGTCCAGGCCCTGCTCAATGATGGCGCATCCGATGGCGCCGTGGGTGTACCCCGCGATCTGGCTGCCAAGGTTGAGCGAAACATGAAGTGCCTGGAGAACGACAAGTGGTGGGGTGTGCCACGCGGTGCCCGTGCTGCTGTCTGGAACCTGTTGCCGATGCTGGCTCCGCCCAATGCCGAGCCATGGAAAGAACTGGAAGCGTCCGCCAAAGCCGGCTTTGACGGTGGCGTTCGTCTGGGCAGTGCCCTGTATGCCATGAGCGCCTTCAGCAAAGGCGATGACGAACGTATGCGCAAAGCCATTCGTGACTTTGCCGCCAACGACCAAAACCTGGACCCGGAATATGCCATGATGGATGCCATTGCCGGCTTCATCGTTACTGGCATCTCCGACCGGGAATGGACAGAAAATACCGGTAAGCGCACCCCTATTGGTGGTCTCGGTAGTTTCTGGGATGACGCCGCCAAGTCTGGACCGGCGATCAATATTGACGATTTGCTGTAAGCCTGTTTGCGGCCCCGGTTGGGGCCGCTTTGAATTAGATTAAGAAGTAACCAGGAGACAAGCCATGCGCTATTTGAAGGCGTTTACCACTGCAGCCACTGCTGCACTTGCATTGACATTCAGCCCTGCCCAGGCCGCTGAAGAGCGGACCATGTGTGTGTTTGACATCATCGGCGCCAACGGTGACATCTATAACATCATGAAGGATTACAAGACCGCAGCCCTCGGCTGGGGTGTTGACCTGGAGCTGAAGCCCTACACTGACGAGAAAATCGCCTCCGAGGATCTGAAAGCTGGCCAGTGTGATGCTGCCGTGCTCACCGGTATCCGTGGCCGCCAATTCAATAACTACACCGGCAGCCTGGACTCCATCGGTGCCATCCCCTCCTATGACGCCATGCGAACCGTCATAACCGTGCTGGCCAGCGGCAACCCGTCCATCAATGAGAAACTGGTTTCCGGTCCCTACGAAGTGGGCGGCATTGCTCCCATGGGTGCCGCCTACCTGTTTGTGAAAGATCGCACCATCGACACTGTGAGCGAGCTGTCCGGCAAATCCATCGCCGTACTGGAATACGACAGCGCCCAGGCCAGCATGGCGTCCCGTGTTGGCATGTCTCCGGTAATGTCTGACATCACCAACTTCTCCGGCCGTTTCAACAACGGCTCTGTGGACATCTGCTTTGCCCCCATTGCTGCCTACTCCGCGCTGGAATTGTACAAGGGCATGCAGCCGGACGGCGGCATGATCGACTACGTGCTTGGCCAGCTGACCGCCCAGGTGATCCTGAAGAAAGACCGCTTCCCGGACGGTTTTGCAAACAGCTCCCGTAAGTACATGCTCGGCCAGTTCGACCGTGCCATGACCGTCATTGAGAACGCCAACAACGAAGTCGACAAGAAGTGGTGGATTCGCATCCCCGAGGCCGACAAGCTGCGTTATGACGAAATGATGCGCGAAGCCCGTATTGCACTGACCAATGATGGCGTTTACAGCAAGGACATGATGTCCCTGCTACGCAAGGTGCGCTGCAAGGAAGAGCCTTCCCGCGCGGAATGCGTTAATCCGGTCGAGTAAGCCTATAAAGATTCAAGCGGGGTCTCGCGGCCCCGTTTTCCCTAGCAACCTACTTCTGTCACCCGGCCTGCGTCTGCCGGGTAGTCAAGGTGTTTACACTGTCCTGGAATGCGGCAAAAGGCTTTGAGGGCCCATGGGTTGCCTCTTCCCCCAATCCAAGACGGTATAACAATAACCGGGTGCACAATGGACAAACCTTCTTCTATGAAAGTGGCGAACCGTTCCGTCGGTGAATGGTTGTCATCGCTACCAACCCTGATTCTCCTGTTGCTGACGGTATTTCTCGCGTCAGGGGAAGTCATTCACTCTCAATTGCTGAAAATTGGTGAAAATACCTGGGAAGGCTACTTCCAGTTACGGGGTGCTGGCATTCTCCAGGAACCGACCTGTAATCCAGACGCCAATATTGATGAACAGCTGGAAAAAGCCATCATCAGAAAGAAACAACAGATGGCAGATGACCCTCTTGCCGGCATGTTCGGCACCGAGGTCAACGAAGACGCCCTGCGTACTTCGCTGGAATCCTCGCAGCAGATTTGCCGAGAGAAATGGGCCACCTACACCATGGTGCAGGAGAAAGTGACCCCTGGGGTCATTGCATTCCGGACCCTGGAAGGCGGTGTGGCCAAGATCGTGACCACGCTAGGCCACTACAAGCGACTGCTGCTCTGTATTCTGGTGATTATCTGTGCTGCCACAGCCACCCTGACACGTCACCATATTTCCCTGCGTCCGGCACAGACCCGCAAGGACCATTTCGTTTCCAGTCTTGGCCAGCTTTCCGCCAATGTGATGTTGCTGATGTCTGCCTGGATTTACCGTGGCGAAGAAGTCAGCGCCATGGCCGACGGGGTTCAGGTCAACCACTTCTATCTTCACCAGTTCTGGATCGCTGGTTTCGCGTTGCTGTCCCTGGCCGCGCTCTGGCAGTTGGTCAAGCCCCCCAAGGATCTGGAAGAAGGCGGTAGCTGGGGCAAAGCCCTGCTGACCATTCCGCTGTACAGCTTCATGTGTATCACCGCAGGCATCCAGTTCGTCAGCCAGGGCTATTACCACGGTATCAGTGTCTACCTGGGCATGATGATGGAACTGTCCACCCTGTTCCTGAGCCTGGCTCTGTACATCTGGATCGGTATGATGCTGCGCCAGACCAAGATGGCCCATCTGGTGTTTGATGTACTGCGTCCGTGGAAAATGTCCCCGGAACTGATGTGCTTTGTGGTACTCGCCGTTACTGCGATTCCTACCGCCTTTACCGGCGCCTCCGGTATCTTCGTTATTGCTGCCGGTGCCACTATCTACAACGAGCTGATCCGTGCCGGCGCCCGCAAGCAGCTGGCTCTTGCTGCCACTGCCATGTCAGGTTCCATGGGTGTGGTACTGCGTCCCTGTCTGCTGGTGGTCATCATTGCCGCCCTGAACAACTCCGTAACCACGGACGAACTGTTCACCTCAGGCTTGAAGATCTTCGGCCTGTCGCTGCTGCTGTTCTTCATCTACAGCCAGTTTGCGCGGACCGAAGCGGCCCGAATTGCCCCCTTCTCCGAAGCCGTGCCGGCCAGCATCAAGCGCCTTGTTCCACTGCTGCCCTATGTGATCATCATGGGTACGGTGCTGGTGTTCTTCCGGGACCTGCTGGATACCGAGCTTAACGAAAACTATGCACCAATCATCCTGCCGGTAATGCTGCTTTCCATTCTCATCTACGAGAAATTGAGCACTAAATCCCTGCATTTGTTTACTGTGGTACTGGTTCCTCTCCTGGCGTACTCCATGTACAACCTGGTAGGCATCAATGCGATGCTGGAAGCTGGCAATATTCCCACCGGCACCTCCGCCGAGGATCTGGAGTCCCTGTTCTGGGGGCTGTTGTGGCGCAACCTGTTCCTCGGGGGTGCGGTATTGCTGCAGTACTTCATGAAAAAGCCGCATATCGACACCCATTACGAACCGGAGAAAGGGGTTGGCGAAAAACTGGAGACCTCTCTGCGTTTTGCCACCAACGAGACCACCGGCCATATTGGTGCCCTGCTGATGCTGATGGCACTGTCCGTAAGCGTAGGCGGCATCATCGAGCGCTCCGGTGTCATGGAGAACCTGCCGGAAACCTTCGCCAACGTCTGGCTGGCCATGACCCTGCTGGTAGTGACCATGGTGATCATCGGCATGATCATGGACCCCTACGGGGCGGTGATCCTGGTGAATGCCACCATTGCACAGATAGCCTTCGACAACGGCATTGCGCCGCTGCACTTCTGGATGATTACCCTGGTAGCCTTTGAGCTGGGTTATCTGTCACCACCGGTGGCACTCAACCACTTGCTGACGAGACAGGTAGTCGGCGAAGCCGAGGTAGAATCGGCCAAGCTGAAGGAAGGCAGCTTCTTCCGTCGCTATGAGAAGTTCCTGCTTCCCATCGCGGTGATGCTGACAGCGCTGCTGCTGGTATCTTATCTACCGTTGATGTCCGATTCGGTGCATGAGTACATGTTCCAGAAGATCGAGATTGGCGGCTAAATTCCGCGCTGATCTCAACCCACCAAAGAAGGAGCCTCAGGGCTCCTTCTTTTTTGTCTGGCATTCGGCCGACAATCCAACACTCAAGTAGCAGCCTGATTCGATACCAGTTTCCTATCGTCGGCGGATAGCTGATACTGTAAAGTATCCACACAAATCAGGGAGATGGCTGATGAGTAAAACGCAGGAGACCCGCACTCCACGGGAAACCGAACCCTTGCCGAAAACGGTTAAACCCGCCCTGCTGTTCCTGCTGTTCCTGGCAGGGGTAGTCGCCACCATGGCGATTGCCGCCTATGCCGTCGACAGAATGATTTACGGATAAATCCTATGGCAACGGCAATGGACAATCGTCGCTTCCCCCGCACCTCACGTGAAGAAAACCTGGCGCTAACCCTGCTACCCAGCCAGTCAGGCTCTCTGGATCCCGCTGATCGTCTGTATCTGACCACACACGATGTCTCTCTAGCGGGCATCAGCATTGAGCTGCCTGCTCCGATCAAGCCCAATACCGATGTGGAGCTGTGGGTGGCCCTGCTCGAAGAGCACGGCACCTATCATCTCTACGGCACTGTGGCATGGTGTGCGGCTCCGGAAGGCCAGCTCCTGGCAGGTATTGCCCTGGATCTGGAACGGGCGGATGGCCGACTGTGGTCTGCCCACTTCGACGATGACGGTTTTTTCAGTGACTGAATCGCTGTTTCAGCGCGGCAGTCAATACCAGCAGTTTCGCCCCACTTACCCCCCTTCCCTTTTCCAATGGCTGAGCAATCAGAGTGCTGGCCATGATCGTGCCCTGGATTTGGGCTGCGGCAGCGGACAAGCCAGCCAGGGCCTGGAGCCCTGGTTCCAGCAGGTGCTAGGTGCCGACATCAGCCATGAGCAGTTGCTGGCAGCCCCGGCCTCGCGGAGCCACTATCTGGTCAGCATGGCCCAACGATTACCGCTGGCAGACGCCAGCCTGGACCTGATTACCGTCGCCCAGGCTTACCACTGGTTTGATCAAGCTGTCTTTCAGGCCGAAGCGGAACGCACCCTGCGCACCAACGGCGTGCTGGCGCTGATCAGTTACGGGATCTGTGAGGTGGCAGGACTGGAAGGCATGATCCGGGACTTTCACGACGGCCCGCTAGCGCCCTGGTGGCCCCCTGAAAGGGCC
The DNA here is from genome assembly GCF_002364155.1 of Alcanivorax sp. UBA3183. Lineage (NCBI taxonomy): Bacteria > Pseudomonadati > Pseudomonadota > Gammaproteobacteria > Oceanospirillales > Alcanivoracaceae > Alcanivorax > Alcanivorax sp. UBA3183. The sequence goes on along the minus strand of NZ_DEXN01000006.1, from coordinate 68,187 downwards.
CAGGTGATCGCCGGCTACCCGGACGCCGATCTGCCCTGGCCGGCACTGCCCTACCCTGGTGACACCATCAGCCTTAGCTGGTCCGCCACCGACATGCTCGGCTATCTGGACACCTGGTCCGCTCTGGTTCAGGCCGCCCGAGCCGGGGAGAACCCGCTGGACGACTTCGCACCAAGGCTAAGACAAGCCTGGGGGAATACACAGCGCACGGTTCGATGGCCATTGCGGCTGCGTGCCTGGCGCAAACAGTGAACAGTGAACAGTGAACAGTGAACAGTGAACAGTGAACAGTGAACAGTGAACAGTGAACAGTGAAGGCTGCGTTTCCTGTATCACCTGTCAAGGTTTATTGATTTTTACGCAAGAGGCCGAGCCCAAATATGAGCGCGGCCTCTTGCATCTCAGATACCGGCAAACTCCAATCCGCGACGCTGTTAACTATTCACTGTTAACTATTTAGCTGCTTCCGGAAAGTGCTCACCCAGCAGGCCAGCCAGGCGATCCAGTCGTTTGCGGCGGCGGGCCAGGCCGAAGACGTTGAGCAGTCGGGTAGCCCAGGTGAAGGCAGTCGCCAGGGTGTCGCCACCGCGGCGGGGGATCACGTGCACATGAACGTGGGGCACGTGCTGGTTGGCTTCGCGGCCATCATTAACCACCACGTTATGAGCCCTCACCGCCAATCCGGCCTTTTTCTGGGCCATGATGGTGCGACGAGCCAGATCCATCAGGTGATGCGTCAAGGAGCTATCCAGTTGTTCCAGCAGGGGCGCATGGGTCTTTGGAATCACCAGACAATGGGCTTCGCGGATCGGAAACAGGTCGAGAATGACCATGGCCCGGTCATCCTCATAGACCACGCTGGCGGGCAGCTTGCCGTCACGGATCTGACAGAAAATGCACTCGCTCATTGCTCAGCGGCCCCAGCGCTCTGCTTGCGCCGTTGACGCCACAGTTCCAGCACCGCCACGATCAGGGCCACCACCAGCATGGCCAACAGTGGACCACCGGCACGCCACAGGCTCACATCTTCCTGGGCCAGGCCGTCGAACAGCGTGACCACCCAGGCCGGCGCCCATTCATCATGCTGCGGTGATACCGACCAGGGAGTCAGCAGCATCGCTGTCAGCAGAATACGCAACGGTACCTTGGCCCAGACGGCCAGCGGCCGGGTCAGCCACCACCAGACGAAGAGCACACCCACACAGCCCAACAAGTACGCCAACCAGCCCCACATATACGCTTGTGTTGTCACAATGACTCCCATCCGGTTCAGTCGTGGATAAAGCAGGCCGCCCTGAGCCCAGGCGAAAGGCGCCTACTCTATCCAATGAATAACATGCTCTTCCCAATCATCTTCGTGCACAAGCTGCTCGGAGACCACTCGCCCGGCCACGCTGATTCCCGCCTGCCTGACCGTTCCCGCATCCCCACTTATAAGCGGATGCCACTCGGGCAATGGCTGCCCATGGGCACGTAGCCGGTAGGCGCAAGTGGACGGCAGCCAGGCGGTGTTTCGTGCCACTGCTTCGGTGACCTGGATACAATCGGGCACCTTGCTAAAACGGGTATCGTACACCCGGCACTGGCATTTTTGGCTATCCAGATAACGACAGGCCAGATTCGTGAAGGCCAGCTCGCCACTGTCCTCATCCTGCAATTTCACCAGACAGCAGCGGCCACAGCCGTCACACAGCGCTTCCCACTCCGGTTTCGACAACTCGCCCAGAGGCAGTTCCCAGAAACGTTCGCGCATGCCCTTCTCAGGCATCCGGCCCTGCCGGTTTGTCCGGATGGCCATCGGCCATGAACATGTCTTCATCCGGTGGCGGCGGCATTTGCAGGTAGAACCCCTTAATGCGGATGTCATCCATGACTTTGGCCACTTCGGCACGGGCCAACGGCCGGTCCGGGCTGAGAATCATGTCGCTCACATGCACCGGCTTGCCAAACTGATTCAACAGCACCTCGGGCAGATCTCCGGTTCCCTTCTGCCGATCCACATACAGGTACATGCCCGCCTTGCGGCGGCTTTTATAGATCGAGCAGAACAGCTTGCCCTTCAACATCAAAGCAACTCCAGTAAGGGCCTGGTGACAATGTCATGGCGCCAGCCGGTGAGTGGCTCGGGCACCTGATCCGGATGACGAATCAGGGATTCCAGCCAGCGGCGGCGCATCAGCACATCCGGTTTCATATTCATGGACTCGGCAATCTCACCGACCCGTTTACGCAGAATCTTGGCCAGTTTTTTCTGGTGAGCATCCGGCGGCCCCGGCAACGGCTCAGGCGGCGCGCCACGCCGGCCCTCTTCCAGCAATTCCAGAATGGTATCACCATCACGGCGGACCACCTTGGGATGCAGACCCAGCTCCGAGAACAAACCCCGGTCACTGCGGCTGGAACGCGCCAGGTCCAGTAGCTGGGCATCCTTGAGCACAAAGCCCTTGGGCAGATCCCGCTCCCGCGCCATGCGATCACGCCAGGGGGTCAGCACCGCCAGCACCGCCAAGGCCTGACCCTGAAGCAGGCCGGCGCCTTTCACATTGCGCCAGGCCTTTTCCGGGGCGGTTACCGCCTGGGCCTGGGCCAGCAGCCGCTCGCACTCTTCCCGCCACCAGCTCTCGCGGCCCAGGTTCACCAGCCGGCCACGGAGAATGTCGGTCACCTCGGGCAGGTATTTCACATCATCCTCGGCATAGAGCAACTGCTCCTGGCTGAGCGGTCGCTTCAGCCAGTTGGTGCGGGTGGCGCCCTTGGGCAAGTCCACCCCGAGCAGCATCTGTACCACCTTCTGGTAACCCAGCTGCATGTCCTCGCCGGTGAGGGCGGCGGCAATCTGGGTATCTTCGATGGCCGCCGGGTAGTCGCCGCTGAACGCGGCGATCGCCTCCAGATCTTCGGAACAGGCATGCATCACCAGGGTGTGCTGCTGAAACATAGGCGCCAGATCCGGGCCGCTCGTTTTGGTGGTATCGATCAGCCGGATCTGCTCACCATCGTGAACCTGCACCAGGGCCAGTTGCGGCCAGAAGGTGCGCTCGCGCATGAATTCGGTATCCAGGTAGAGAGGCGTTGTCGCCGCCAGCCCGGAGCGCCAGGAGGAGATGTCGTCGCTGTTGTCACACCAGAGATAAGCCATGAAGTCGCCTGAGTCTGAATTGGCGACGATTATACGGGCTCAGGGCGGCACATTTCAGCAACGCAGGCCCCCGATCTGGCATTTATCCGCAACTGGACCAGATAACCGCCTGATGGCAGTGTGAAAAATTGCACTCAGCGGGTCGAATAGCAGCGAAATATCCCCGCTCACGCTCAATTTCCCGGCGCTTTTCTGCTACGCTTTGCGCCGCACTGAAAACCGCACAGGAATAACCCATGAGCACGAAACTGGTACTGGTCCGCCATGGCCAAAGCGTTTGGAACAAGGAAAACCGTTTCACCGGCTGGAAAGACGTGGATCTCACTGATCAGGGCCGCGAAGAAGCCCGCAAGGCCGGCGAATTGCTGAAGGAAGCAGGCTTTGAGTTCGATGTGGCTTACACCTCCGTGCTCAAGCGCGCCATCCGCACACTGTGGTCCATCCTCGACAATATGGACCAGATGTGGATTCCGGTGATCCGCGATTACCGTCTTAATGAACGCCACTACGGCGCCCTGCAGGGTCTCAACAAGGCAGAAACCGCCGCCAAGTACGGCGACGATCAGGTGCATATCTGGCGCCGCAGCTACGACACCCCGCCGCCGAAGATGGAACGCGACGACGAACGCTACGCCGGTAACTTCCGGGTCTACCAGGGCCTCAGCGAGAACGAGATCCCCCTGTCCGAAAGCCTCAAGGACACAGTGGATCGCTTCGTGCCCTACTTCGAAAGCGAGATCAAGCCGCAGGTCGAAGCCGGCAAGCAGGTACTGATCTGCGCCCACGGCAACAGCCTGCGGGCACTGGTGAAGTACCTGGGTGACATTTCCGACGAGGAAATCGTCAAGCTCAACATCCCCACCGGCGTGCCGATGGTCTACGAGCTGGATGACAACCTGAAGCCCATCAAGAACTACTACCTGGGCGACGCCGAGGAAGTGGCTAAGGCTGCCGAAGCCGTGGCCAATCAGGGCAAGGCGTAAGGGTCGCTGGACGCCAGAGGCCTGACGCAAAAAGCCCGCTCCGGGAAACCGGGGCGGGCTTTTTTGTGGGTGCTGCTCAGCTTCGTAGAGATCCTATAAACGTCAATTTTTTTACCACAGAGGGCACAGAGTTCACTGAGGAAAAAAACCGGGGTTTTCTGAACGTTGCATGCCTTTGTGATAAATCAATCAGATCGTGTCGCGATGTGACATTTTGGAAGGGATTGTTGCGGTCAGCATCGCCGTTTGGTGCGGTTCTGAAAGGGGAAATAGTCAACCATGACGGTGATCAGGAGCACCCAGACACCCTGCTTTTCCTCTGTGAACTCTGTGAACTCTGTGAACTCTGTGAACTCTGTGCCCTCTGTGGTGAAAAAGAATTTCAGGTTCAGAGCGCCTAAAGAAGATCCGTGCTGCCCTGGCCCTGATCCTGCCGCCCCGCTTCCCATGCTGAATGCAACACCGGATCTTCATAGGGATTGCTGGCGCCCCACCAGATAGTCAGGCGGCCCCGTTCGTAGGCCACCTCCACAGTATCGCCCTCAGAGGCATCCGGCGCCCGCCAGCGGTCCAGCCAGCGCTGCTGCAAGGCTCGCACGTCATGGCTGACCACCAGCAGACACGGCACCAACAGCAGACTCACCAGCGTCGCAAACAGCACACCAAAGGCCAGGGACACCGCCATGGGGATCAGGAAGCGGGCCTGTACACTGGTCTCCAGCATCAGCGGCGCCACCCCGGCAAAGGTGGTGATGGAAGTCAGCATCACCGGTCGCAATCGACCGCTCACGCCTTCGATCACCGCATCGCGCAGGCGCATGCCATGGGCCCGGAAACTGTTGATGGCATCAATCAACACCAGGTTGTCGTTGACCACCACCCCGCTCACCGCGATCACCCCCACCAGCGACCACAGGGTCAGGCTGTAGCCCAGCAGGAAGTGGCCCATGAAGGCCCCCACCATGCCGAAGGGAATCGCCGCCATCACCAGCAGTGGCTGACCATAGCCGCCGAACAGCACAGTGAGCAGGAAGAAGATCGCAGCCAGGGCGATCAGGTAGCTGATCGACAGATGATCGAGAAAATCCTGGATGGCCGCCTGTTTGCCGGCCACGGTCCAGCCGGCCTGTTCATCCGCCGTCTGCATGGGGGCCAGTACTTGTTCACGCAACACCGTCATCACCTGGGCCGGAGAGGTCATGTGCTCATCCACGAAGGCACTGACGGTGGCACTGCGACGGCCATCGTAATGACTGATCATGGCAGGCACCTGGCGCCGATTCAGGTCCGCCACCGCCGCCAGCACGGTGATCTCCCCATCCGGCAGCTGCACCGGCAGTCGTTCCAGGTCGCTGATGCGGCGGCTGTCGCCGCTGGCCAGGCGTAGCATCACCGGCACTTCCTGATCCTGTTCGAACCAGCGGTCCAGCTCGATACCGTGGAAGGCATTGCGGATCTGCAGGCCCAGCTGCTCCGCCCGCAGACCGGCCAGCTTGCCCTCCTCACGCAGGCCGATATCGACGATGGTGCGGCGGGCATACAGGTTGTTGGCCACTTCATGGACCCCTTCCATGCGCGACAGGGCCAGCGCCGTCTGCTCACTCAAGCGTTGCAGCGTGGCCAAATCCGGGTGGAACAGATTGACATGAATATCCGGCTTCACCTGCATCAGGCTGGCGTGGAATTTGACCGACAGGGCATCGGCAATCGACCCGTGCTGCTTACGCCACAGGCTGGCCAGCTCCCGGGGCGGCATGGCACTGGTATCGCCACCAATAGCCAGAGTCACCCGCACCCGGAAACGGGCCCCCGGATCGCGGGCATTGGAGGTTTTCTGGCGTACCCCTTGCTCGGCGAACACCGCATCTACGGTCACAGGCTGATCGTCAGCCTGCAACTGCGCCGACAGCTTGCGGGCGGAGCCCTCCAGGGCCTGCACTTCGCGCAGCAGCCGCGCCTCGCCGGTACCCTGCGGAAACACCACCTCCGCCATCACCCGGTCTCCTTCCACCCGGGAGAACAGCACCATGGTCAGCCAACCGCTGTTGACCAGGGCGCAGCAGAAAATAAACAGCCCAACAAACACCACCACCAGCACATAGCGCCAGCGCAGGGAGCGGCGCAGCAACGGCCGGGCGCGGTATTCCAGCCAGCGGTCCAGCCCGGCGTTGATACGGGTGGAGAGCTGCTCGGACTGGCGCCAGATGCCCCGGGCCGGGCGGTCATAGCTGAGGTGGGAAGGCAGAATCCACAGGGATTCCACCAGCGACAGCACCAGAATTGCCATGGAAACGATGGGGATCACCCGCATCAAGGCCCCTTCCGGCCCCGGCAGGAACAGCAGGGGCGCAAAGGCAAACAGGGTGGTCAGCACCGCAAACAGGATCGGCCGTGATACCCGCTGGGCGCCGGCAATGGCCGCCTCCTGGCCGCTCATCCCACCCTGGCGGCGCTGATGGTCGATACTCTCGCCGACGATCACCGCATCATCCACCACGATGCCCAGCACCAGAATAAAGGCGAACAGGGAAATGGTGTTGAATGATTCCCCCAGTACCGGCAGCAAGGCGCAGGCCCCCAGCATGCACACCGGAATCCCCAGCGCCACCCAGCCGGCCAGGCGCAGGGTGAGAAACACCCCCAGCATCAGCGTCAGCAACACCAGCCCCTGCAACGCATTACGCCACAACAGGTGGGAGCGTTCGCGGAACTGAGCGGCATCATCACTCCACACCCGCAGGGCCACGCCGCGGGGTAATTCCGCCTCCTGCAGGTAGCCGCTCACTGCGCCGGCCACGTCCAGCACGTTCTGATCGCCCACCCGGTACACATCCAGGGCCACTGCCGGCTTACCGTCCAGCCAGGCGGCCTGGCTGTCCCGGGAGAACCCATCCTCGATTTGCGCCACGTCTCCCAGCCGCAACAGATCGCCCTGCTCCGACTGGCGGATCACCAGCTGCTCATAGGCAGCGGCATCCCCCGGCTGCTGACCGGTCTGCAGCAGCCAGTCGCCCCGGTCGCTGCGCAACAAGCCGCCGGCAATCCGCTCCACACTCTCGCGGGCTGCGGCGGCCATGCCTTCCAGAGTGAGCTGGTAGCGGTAGAGATCATCCCGCGCCACGGTCAGCGCCATTTCCCGTTCCGGCAGGTTCTCGATATCCACGCTGGAGACCGCATCGTGATTAAGCAGCTGTCGGCGTACCTGGTGGGCCAACTGATAGATATCCTGGCGCGACAGGCTGCCACTGAGCAGAAGCCGCACCACCCGGTTGCGCACGATCAGCTCCTGCACCCGGGGCCGTTCGGCGTCCCCGGGCAAGCTGTCCAGCCCTTCCAGGCGAGTACGGATCTGTTCCAGCACGGTGCGGGTGTCATGGCCCTTGAGCACGTCCAGTTGCACCGAACAGAGCCCCTCACGGGCTTCACTGATCAGCTCGGTACCGCCTTCCACATCGTCGATGGCGGTTTCCACCGGCGTGCAGACCATGGCTTCCACGCTTTCCGGGGTGGCCTGGGGCCAGGCCACATAGATGCCGATACGGTCCAGCGGCACGTTGGGCAGGGTTTCCTGGCGGGTATGGGGAATGGCCATCAACCCGGCCAGCAGCAGGGTAATCATCAGCAGGTTGGCCACTGCACCGTTACGGGCGAACCAGGCAATGCTGCGATTCACAGCGCTGTCCCAGCGGCAGAACGGTCCGCCAGCCCACTGGCAGGAACGCGGGGATCGATGCGCATGCCTTCGAGCAGTTGCAGGTCACCGGCCAGCACCACCCGGGACGACGCTGTCACCCCATCATGCAGGTACAGGTAATCGTCATCGTGATGCAGCACTGCCACCGACTGACGACGCAAGCGCTTGTCCCTATCCACTACCCAGACGGTATTCTCGCCGGCCTGGGCCGCCCGGGGCAGCATTGCCACGTTGCGCGTCGGCGCGCCGCGCAGCTCCGCCTGCACCAGCACCCCCGGTTCCAGGGGCAGGCCATCTTCCGAATTGGTGACCTGGACGATCAGATGCATCATGCGGTTCTTGTTCAAGCCACCCTCGCGACGCACCACCTTGCCCTGCCACAGACCATCGCGGCCGGCAAAACGGCCGCGCAGGGTAACGCTGACCTGCCGCAGGGTCGTTTCATCGCCGGGCATGATGCCAAGCAGCGCCAGCCATTCATCGCGGACCGGCAAACGCACTTCCACCCTGTCCTCCTGATATAACCGGGCCAGCACACTACCAGCCTGAATCTGCTGACCGGCCATCACCTGCACCGCTTTGAGCCGCCCGCTGATGGGCGCCACCAGCTCGGTCTGTTCCTGGTTACGCTGGGCCTGACGCAGCCCGGCGCGAGCAGAGGCCAGCCGGCTGTTGGCCTCGTCCAGTTGTGGCTCGAAACGGCCCAGGGCGGAAGACCGTTTGGAGGACCCGGACACCCGCGCCCGCGCCCGGGTTTCTTCCAGATGCAGGCGCGCCGCGTGGACCGCGTTCTGCTGGGCGGTAACATCCAGCGCAAAGGGTTCTGGATCCAGCTTCAGCAATACCTCGCCGGCAGTCACCCGCCCCCCGTCCGCCAGCAGCGGCGACACCTCCTGCACCCGGCCGGAGACTTCCAGGCTCATGGGCAATTCGTGACGGGCGCGAACCAGGCCCTGGCTGTGCACCGGGATCACCACGTCTTTCCATTCCACTTGCCAGGTATCCAGCGCGAGTATGGTTTCTTCCGTTTTCAGGGTGGGCGTAGCCGGCGGCACCAGATACAGCGCAGTCACCGCCAGTCCCATGGCCAGGGTCGCCAGCAGGGCCACCAACGCGCGCAGACTGAGAATTCGTTTCATGCCGTCACACCCAGCTCATCAACCCAGCGTTGCAGGCACTCCTGCACCACTGCCTCTGACGCACCCAGAGAGGGGTGTAGCTTCAGCGCCAGGCTCAAGCTGCCGTTAACAATCATCATGCCGTTGGCAACCGGATGAGTGGGACTTCCCGGGCCACAGCAAGCGAACACGGTGTCGGGAGCCAGGCCGCCAGAGACGAAGTCGATCTGCCACTCACCCAGATTGGAAAAGGAGCCACCGTGCTGGGCGCCGTTGAGTAAACGTCCACATAACCAGTCCACACCCCGCTGACCAACCAGACGACCAATGCGAGCAAGGTGCCAATAGCGCCAGTGAATATTGGCTTTCAGATAGCTGCGAATGGTGTGATCCAGGTGCGTCAGCGAGTCGTCACTGTCCACCGTCATATAAAATGCGCTGGACAGATTCATGTCTGGTCGCCCCATCGGCACCACTCCGCGCATGTTCACCGGAAAGCACCAGCTTATCGGGCTTGCATGGGTCATCAGGGTATCCGCTACAGCCAGATGCAGAGCCTTCAGCAAGAGGCTGTTGAGTGACACCTGCTGCGCCTTCGCCCGTTGCCGTAACGCACGGGTCTGCAGCGGCGTTAGCCATTGCACCAGGGGCTCGTCGGCTTGCTCATCGACAGTGGTGGTGAAAATACGCCACGGGGGCGACTGTGGTTGACGCTGCTCCGGTCGAGCCTGCCAGCGACGCCAGAAAGATGGCGCACGAGTCTGGCGACTGAGGGGCATGGGCGGTTGCCGGACGCCCATGCGCTTGAGAGACTCGGCGATCCCGCCTACGCCATCATGGTCCCGGTGCCGCAGCGCCACCGTATGGCGTTTGCCTGAGTCCGGATTGATGAAAATAAACTCGATACGGTCATCGATACCGAGCCGGGCGCGGGCCCGGTACCACATGCCGATGTAGTCGGTTGCACTGGCACTCACAGGCGGGCGACCTCCACATAGGGCAGGCGCCCATCCAGCTGATCTCGCGGATCGCCGTCATAGCTCACCAGAAAATGATCGCTGAGCAACAACCTGCGACGGTAACCCGTTGGCACCCGGGCCAGCGGGTCCTGGGTAAAAAAACCACATACCAGCGCATCGTAGTGACCATGGAAGCGGCTGATGGCATCGTCCAGCAACAGCCGCAGCAGCTCCGGGCGATTGTCCTCCACCACCAGGCTGTGCAGAGTCAGGTAGGACAGCACACCGCCCGGTGCAGGCAATTTCATGCCGCCGCGCAGCAGGCTGTGAGTGTTGTAAAGATGGCGCATGACACCCATGCCGCGGGCATAGCCCAGCACCCGAGTCTGCTTGATGCCTTGTTGATCCCAGAAACCCATCAACCCCTTCAGGACTCCCCCGATCCACAAACCGATAAAGTTGCGCGGGCTGAGCCCGTAGCAATAAGCATCACCCCGAACGCGAGACACATCCCAGTAGGGGAAAAACTGTTTCTGGGAGCCTTGATAGCGCAGCAGCTGGGAAATGGCATCCAGATCTGCCTCACCGGTCTGGCGAATGACCACATCGTCGGGCAGTTTGCGGCGGCGAGCCCGCGTATAAAGCATGCTGGTTTCAATGGTGCCCGACGGATAGTAGGTAGGCAGCCCGGCACGACCACTAGCCACCGTGGACAGGGACGCCATGTTGTCGCGCAACACCGTGGTCTGCATCCACTCACCGTCCCCCAGTTGCTTGCGCAATTGGCGAAACAGCCTATGCAGAATCATGCCGTTGCGACATTGTGGCGAAATACGCAGATCGTGGGCGTAACGCACCGGCCTCGCCTGCCCGTTTACCCACACATGGCGCCAACCCACGTTATAGACCGCACCAATCGGGCCCTCACCCTCGCGGGGCTCGGCCACCCATACATCCGGTTCTTCACAAGTCACCCGGGCGCCACGAAAGTAATCCGGGTTACGCTCAAAATTCAGGGTGACAGCACCGGGCTGAGGCGTGCCTTGCAACAGCGACAGGATAGCGCCGTTGTCCTCCTCCCGGGCCTGGCGAATGCGGTAATTCACAGCACCGCCTCCCCGACTGCCCGAGCCGATGCCTGCGAGTGGCCAAACCATAGCGGCAACACTCCAGGCCAGTACTGCAAGGACTCCATCTTGATGTTGCCTTCGATCATGCCGCGCTCGCGGCATTGCTGCAGATACCGCTCACGCATGTCCCGGTGAATCACACAGCGCAGCGGTGCCAGTTGCTCCAGATTACGGGCCAGCTGGTAATGGAAATGCTGCTGCAGGGCAGCGTCGAGAGCGCCTGCCACTCTCTCACTTTCCATGCTCTCCCCTTCCAGCAACAACACATAACCGGGAATACCCTCACCGGCATCCTCCACGGCCACGGTGCACACCGGCAGGGTTTTTGCCGGCAATCTGACCTCGGCAAGGGCGGCATCCAGCGCCGCCGCAGTCAGCTTTTCACCAACCATATCCGTGGTACCGGCACGCCCCAAGAAGGTCAGAGCAGGAATTCCCCCAGGCAAACCATCCACTCGCACCAGATCGTTCAGCCGATAGCGCAACAGGCCGCTGCCGGTACTGAGCAAGGGCATCACCTGCTGTCCCTGCTCCAGCTCCCATGGCGCATAGATAGTGCCATCCGATGGATCCTGGAATTCATACACATGGCTGCGGTAGGCCAGCGCGTGTTGCCCCTGATAGGGAATGGTGACCACCCCTTCAGTCGCCCACAGCCCCTTGCCCTGGAACGCTGCCTGCGGCAACAGGGCATGCAACTGCCTGGCCCATGGGCCAGATGCCGCGGTATCCCAGGCGCTGACCAGCGCCAGGGACGGCCACAACGCCATAAAGAAATCCGCACTCAACCGTCCATCCCACTGGCGCAGCAGTTCGGCCCCTCCGGGGGATCGGGGGCAGGACTGGGTATTGCTGCCCAGCATGCGGTTACCCCAGGAGCCGGTTGCCAACACCTCTGCCAATTCCTCACGCCACATGGCCATGGATTTGAGCAAGCCCAATCCAAAGGTGGGGCTCCAGATGGACATCATCGACAAGGAGGAATCACTGATCAGATAGGCCAGCGTGGCAAACAGGGAATCCTCGGACGTACGCGCCAGAGACACATCCTGTGGCACCGCCTGGGTAGCACCGGCCAACAGCCGCTTGCCCATGGACATGAGCTGAATATCGTCATTGATATCCTCACGCATGTTGTCACGCAGCGAGGTGGGCACCCAGGACATGGACCAGTAGTGGCGGCCCTGTCTGAGCCTGGGGAACTGACGATACAGATCCACAATCCAGGGGCTGATGGCGTTATCCAGCTCCGATAGAAAATGGCGGGTATAGGGAATCCACTTGATCGCCGAGGTGGACCCGCTGGTGGGCTGGTAGCGAACCACTGGAGACTGGATCAGGGCGTTACCGCCGTACTCGCGGGCACGATCGACCGGGTCACGCCAGTGGTCGTAGTCACTTACCGGCACCTGCTCGGCAAAGGTTTCCCATTGCCAGTGTGCCGCTACCCCCTGGCGCTGCCCGGCCTCACAGGCTGCCACCTTGCGCAGCAACAGCGCCAGTTTTTGCCTTTGCACGCTTTCCAGATGTGCCCGCCCCACGGCAAAGCGCCGCTCCCCCGGCCAGGCGGCCATTTTGAGCAAACGATGTCCAAACATGGTTACCCCGGTGTTATTCGCAGGCCACAGCTGCAACTTGTGTTTTTGTTTTTCTTCGTTGTTTACGCCACAGGGAAAACGGGTAACTCACCAGCAGGGAAAGATTAATCTCCCCTATACAAGGCAATTCGGTTCCCCGGTTCCAGGTAGGATTCCGTATTTCGAAAAACTGAATTTTTTCGTTTTCCTGTCGCATTTCTTCGGTAATTTTTGCCACGTTGGATTTCAGATGGGTATAACCCTCGCCGAAATCCAGCAACTTTTTATCTTCACAGTAATAGTCAGCAAACAAACGCTCACAATAGGAATCCACAAAGGGGGCAAGATCGTCACTTTTACCTTCTGGATGCGGGTAATAATTGTGGAAGTTATTCGCCATCAACAAATAGGTTTTATAGCCTTTTGATATCAGCAACCAGAACAGCGGACGAAAAGGGTGCCGCAACTTTTCACGGATCATTCGGAAGAAAAATGTTACTTGCAGGGCTCGGCTACCCCAGTACTTTTCTTCAATGATGGTGTCACCGCTAAACACCCCTTTTACCTGGCGGCCAGCCACGGTCATATCCAGGGTTTTTAAGGTGGAAAAACCGACCACGCGCTTGGTCGGTTTTTCCTCAACCAGAATCACACCACTTTTTTCCACCATGTCGCGGCAGAAAACGTCGAGACTTATATTTTCGTAGTACCCGGAGTAAATCTCATACATTCTTCGCATGACGGGAACCGATACTTTGGAAAGGGGGAGATAACGGGCTTTTAGGGTTTCTTTTTTTTCCCTTTGCATTTCTCTGCTCCATGATTATTTTTATGCACAAAAAAGCGGGGCTCATCATCTCCATGGAAGGTGACCGACTTAATAGTTAAAGCGGCCATTTTTTTGTTAAAAAGGGCAAGCAGCATTTAAAATCGGCAAGACAGCCCGCCTAATGAGAGCTTGATCACAAGCATAACAACAACTACATCAGGCATAATAAAAATGAAAAACGACGGAATGGCACTCGACGTTCCTCTCATCTCAGTCCGTTATGCCCGCCGCTTTTTGCGGTTTGTACAAAAACACGGAATTAGTGGCACGGTAGTGCTCGAAGGATCAGGCATAGATAGCCATATTCTCGACAACCCGGATGCCTATCTTTCCATGCGGCAAGTGCAACATCTGCTACACAACGGCAACCGTCTACTCAACGATCACACCGCACCGTTTCGCTTCGGTCAGGAGCTGGACCTGCAAGGTCATGGGCTGTTCGGATTTGCGCTGCTGCGACAACAGGATTATCGCAAGCTGGTGAACATGGTGGTGCAGTACCTGCGGGTATCGTTGCCGCTGATGGATATGGAAATCCACTGCACTGGCGAACTGATTTCCATCCGCCTGCATGACAACTGGGACCTGAAAAAACTTAAACCCATGGTGGCCAATATCTACATGGGCAGCATCCATGCACTGGCATCACTGGTCTGTCGAACGTTCACGTTCGAATTTGATTTTGCCTGTCCCGGCAACAGTCTCGCCTGGCAGAGGCTGGCCGACGGCGTAGAGGTAAAGTTCAACCGGCCACACAATCAGGTGTTGATGCCGCTATCGGGACGTCAGGCCAGGGATGACGATGCCAGCGTGGCCACCTACTTGGCCGCCGCCCGTTCCCGGGAGCAGATCCAGGGCGATGACAGTCTCAAGGTAGTCATCAAGGTGCGCCACGAAATCATGAACGCTCCAGGACGTGACAGCACCCTGGAGCGAGTAGCCCAGAAACTGGGCATGAGCACGCGCTCAGTACGGCGTCACCTGGGCCTGGCCGGTTTTGCCTTCAGCGGCATCCGCAATGACATCCGCGAAACCTTCGCAAGCCGCTATCTACTGGAAACGGACATGCCGCTGGAGAAAATCGCCGACCAGCTCGGTTACAGTGACCAGGCCAGCTTCAGCAAGGCCTACCGCAGCTGGACGGGACGCACCCCGGGAGAGGTCCGCCGCACCAGCCGCCCATGACAGGAATTAACAGGAATTGACCTGAACGCTTCAGCCCGAAGCGCTTCGGCTTTTCCATTTCCGGATCTTTCCCACTACTATCAAGGTCACATCTGCATACTTCATACCAGTAATAACAAGCAGGAAGGATCCATGAAGAAGTTGATTACTGCCGTCGCTACGGCCTTAGCCCTTACCATCTCACTGCCCGCCCAGGCCGAATCCATCAAACGCAAGGTCTGTGTCTTCGATATCGTCGGCAATGTGGGGCCGGTGATGAGTGCCATGAAGGACTGGCAGGCCGCCGCTTTGGCCTGGGACCTGGAAGTGGAGTTGATTCCCCATACCAACGAAGCCATTGCCGCTGAAGATCTCAAAGCTGGTGTCTGCGATGCTGCCCTGATCACCGGTATTCGCGGTCGTAACTTCAACAAGTACGCCGGCACCATCGATTCCATCGGCGCCATTCCCTCCATGGAACACATGAACGT
>NZ_DEXN01000006.1:16250-53023 GCF_002364155.1 Alcanivorax sp. UBA3183 | reverse complement strand
GCCTATGTCTTCGTGAACGACCGGGAAATCAACTCTCTGGCCAAGGCAGCCGGGAAGCGTGTGGCAGTGCTGGAATATGATGAAACCCAGGCCATTCTGGTTTCCCAGGTGGGTGCGACCCCGGTGGGTTCCGATGTGACCAACTTCTCCACCAAATTCAACAACGGCGTGGTCGATGTCATCGCCGCTCCACTGGTGGCCTATGATGCGCTGGAGCTCTACAAGGGCCTGAGCCCGGATGGCGGCATCATCGACTACCCGCTAGCTCAACTGACCATTCAGCTGGTGGCCAAGAAAGACCGCTTCCCCGCCGACATGGCACAGAAATCACGCGAGTATTTCTATAACAACCTGAATCGCATTACCGAACAGCTAGACAAGGAAGCCGAAAAGGTCGACCCGCGCTGGTGGGTGCAGATTCCGGATGCGGATAAAAACGAATATGAAGTGATGATGCAGGAAGCCCGTAACCAACTGCGCGACCAAGGCTATTACGACCAGGACATGCTTGGCCTGCTACGCAAGGTGCGCTGCAAGATGGATCCGACGCGGGCGGAGTGCACCTAGGAAAGCAGTTGAAAGTTTCAAGTTGAAAGTTACAACGCGAGATAGTCCGTCTCGTTGTTAACGCAAAGAGGCCGCGCCCAAAGTTTGGGCGCGGCCTCTTGCATTTCAGTTCCTGAAACAGGCAGGCGCGTTGCAACTTGGAACTTTCAACTTGTAACTCATCAAAGCCCCAACTGCTTGGCGATCACCTCATTCATGATCTCGTGGGTGCCGCCGCCGATGGAGAGGATGCGGTTGTCGCGATACAGGCGTTCGACTACGGTGCCTCGCATGTAGCCGCTGCCGCCGAATAGTTGCACCGCGTCGTAGGTAACCCGGTCGGCACAGCGGGTAGCCACGTTCTTGGCCATGGACACGTCCAGCACGCAGTTTTCGCCCGCAGCAATCTTTGCGGCCACCCGATAGGTGAACTCGGTGCTGGCTTTCACATCAGTGGCCATTTCCGCCAGCTTGTGACGAGTGACCTGGAACCCGGCCAGGGGACGGCCAAAGGCTTCCCGTTCTTTCACGTAGCGCATGGCTTCATCCAGGGCCAGCTGAGCGGTGCTGTTGGCGGTGACCGCCAGCACCAGGCGCTCCATCTGGAAGTTACTCATGATGCAGTAGAAGCCGCCATTTTCCGGGCCGATCAGGTTTTCCGCCGGCACACGGCAATCCTCGAAAAACAGCTCAGCGGTGTCGGACGCCCACCAGCCCATCTTCTTCAGCTTGCGGCCCACGGAGAAGCCTGGGGTGCCCTTCTCAACCAGCAACAGGCTGATACCGCCGTAGCCCTTGTCGCCGGTGCGCACTGCCACGGTATAATAATCTGCACGCACGCCGCTGGTGATGAAGGTTTTGGCGCCGTTTACCACATAGTGATCGCCATCACGCACCGCGCGAGTGCGCAGGTTGGCCACATCGGAACCGCCATTGGGCTCGGTAATGGCCAGGGCGGAGATCTTCTGCCCACCGATTACCTCCGGCACCACCTTCTGCTTCATGGCATCGCTGCCCCACTTCCAGATCGGCGGCAGACCAATATCCAGGGAGCCCAGGCTGGCGCACAGGCCACCGGACGAACACCGCACCAGCTCCTCGCAGGCGGCAATCTTCATGAACACATCTTCGCCGGTACCGCCGAATTCTTCCGGGGCATTGATGCTCAGGATGCCGGCATCAGCGGCCTTGTTGTACAGCTCGCGGGGGAATTCACCGGCTTCTTCCCAGTCATCCACATGGGGCAGGATTTCCCTTTCCACGAATTTGCGAACGGTCTCGCGCACCATCTGGTGGGTTTCATTGAAATAATCCAACGCGCTCACAGGGCCTCCTTTTATTAGCTAACCTAGCGCTTGCTTGGTTTTGACCTTAGCAGAGTGTGTGCGAGGAAGGCTATACAGGAGAAAGGTTTGTGTGGCTTGGAACAGGAAGAGTGGGGATTCTTTTGGCAGGAGAGCCACTTTGTTGGCCTAATGGGCGCCGCATTATTCAACATCAATCGGAATCTGCTCATTACCTCGCTGACGCTCGGTTCGCATGTCGCAGATCTCCCTTGGAGGCAAGCATGCGTTATTCGCTACGCTCCGTTCCTAGAAGCGGCTTCTTGGAAATGGCGAGCCCCCGGGAGTTTTCCACCCTTTCCCTATCCAATCGAGCCTAGCTCGTAGCCGTCAGCTTTCGAAAGGTCGGCGGCCTCTGAGCGCCTGGGCCAGCGTAGCACCATCAACGAACTCCAGGTCGCCGCCCATGGGCACGCCCTGGGCGATACGGCTGACAGTGATGCCGGCCTCCTGGGCCAGATCCAGCACATAGTGGGCGGTGGCTTCGCCTTCCACGGTGGTGCCGGTCGCCAGAATCAATTCGTTGATTTCGCCTTGCTTCAAACGCTGCTCGAGCACATCCAGGCCCAGTTCCCGGGGACCGATGCCATCCAGGGGCGACAATTCGCCCATCAGTACGAAGTACTGACCGCGGTATTCGCCGGACTGCTCGAAGGCCAGCACATCCGCCGGCGTGGCGACGATACAGACCAGGGTGGAATCCCGGCGGGCATCGCTGCACACCGGGCAGAGTTCTTCTTCCGCGTAATTGCGGCAGCGCTGACAGTGTTGCACACCATCCATGGCCGCATGCAGGGCATTGCCCAGACGGCGCCCCTCTTCCCGACCACGGTCCAGCAGGGAATAGGCCATGCGCTGGGCGGAGCGGGGCCCGACACCGGGCAGGCAGGTAAAGGCGTGGATCAACTGGTCAACCAGCGGTGCATGCTTCACAGGCAATGCCCCTTACGGCTTGAAGCCTGGCGGAAAGGGAAAACCACCGGCCATATTCTGCATGTTGTCCTGCTGCTGCTTTTCCACCCGACGCACGGCATCGTTGACGGCAGCGGCCAGCAGGTCTTCCAGCAGCTCCTTGTCTTCGCTCATCAGCGAAGCATCAATGTCCACGCCCTTGACGTCGTGACGACCATTCATGGTCACCTTGACCAGGCCGGCACCGGACTCGCCGGTAACTTCCGCATTGGCGGCCTCGTCCTGCATTTTTTTCATCTTCTCCTGCATGGCCTGGGCCTGCTGCATGAGAGAGTTGATATCGAAATCCATCATTGTCTCCACCCGGCCTGACCGGGAGTTATTCCACTGTTTCTTTTGGCGTTACGCTGCCTTCGTCCAGCCGGCCATCAAAGGTGCTGACCAGCTGCTGTACCACCGGATCCTCATGCAGGGTTCGGGTGGCATCGACCAGCAGTTCCTGACGGCGGGCTTCGGCCATGGCCTCCGGGGTATCACCGGCCCGGCGTTCGTAATCCACCTGGATCTGGATGCGCCGCTGGAAATAATTTTCCAGTGCGCCACTCAACTCATCCAGCCGTTCCCGGTTGACCAGCACCTCGTGTCCGGTGCTGATACGCAAGGTCCAGACCGTGTCTTCCCGGCTCACCAACACCGCGTTGCGAGCGATATTGCGTACCGTGCCGTCCAGGTCCAGACGCAGCAGCAGAGCGGCCCACCAGGTGGCCACCTCAGATTCGCTGGTCGGTTCCTGCAGCGGCGCCAGCGGCGGCTCTTCTACCGCGTCCTGCGTCGGTCGCTCTGCAACAGCTTCCGGCACTGGCTCCGGTGTGGACTCAGGTTCAGGCTGGGGCGGCTCGGGCTCCGCTTGAACGGGCTCCGGCGCAGCCTGCTCGCGTGGCTCAGGAGTCGGGCTTTCCACCTGGGCCAGGGCGGCGGATGTGGGGCCACCTTGAGACACCGATTCCACTACCGGACTGGCAGCGGGCTGGGCGGTGGGTGGCGTGGGCGGCGTCGGGGCAGCAGCGGGCCGATCCAGCAGGGCTCGCAAATCCGGTTTGCCGCCAGCTTCTGCTGACGGCGCCGCTGCTTCAGGCTTTTTTACGCCGGCGTGTTCCCCCCGAGTCGGCAAGACCCCTTTGGGGGTAAACAGCACCATGCGCAGCAACAGCATTTCCAGCGCCGCGCGGCTGTCAGGGGCATCCTGAAGATCCCGGCGACCACGCACGGCCACATCGTAATACAGCTGAACCTGTTCAGCGCTTAGCGCCGCCGCCAACTGGGTAATGGTCTCGTCATGGCTGCCCGGTACGGCCTGACAGACTGCCAGCTGGTGGAGCTGACTGATCAACTCGTCCAGCAGCGCCAGTTCCCCAGGACAATGCTCGCTGACAGTGGCCAGCGCCTGCAGCACCCCGGCCGGTTCCTGCTCCGCCAGCGCCACCAGCAGGGTCAGTACATGGTTGCGATCCACGGTACCCAGCATGGCGTTCACCGCCTCGCTGCTGAGCTGCTCGCTGCCAAAGGCAATGGCCTGGTCGGTCAGGCTGAGCGCATCGCGCATGGAGCCCTGAGCCGCCTTGCCCAGGGCCAGCAGGGCCGGCGCCTCGTAGCGGATCATTTCCTTGTCCAGCAGGGCCTGAAGATGGCCGGCGATCTGCTCCGCCGGCAACGCCTTGAGGCTGAACTGCAGACAGCGGGACAGCACCGTCACCGGCAGCTTCTGCGGATCGGTGGTGGCCAGCAGGAATTTCACATGGGGCGGTGGTTCTTCCAGGGTCTTGAGCAGCGCATTGAAGGAATGCGCCGACAGCATGTGCACCTCATCGATGAGGTAGACCTTGTAGCGGCCCCGGGTCGGCGCGTACTGCACGTTGTCGAGCAGCTCGCGGGTATCTTCCACCTTGGTACGGCTGGCCGCATCCACTTCGATCAAGTCCACGAAGCGGCCTTCGCCGATTTCCACACAGGTGGGGCAGACCCCACAGGGACGGGCACTGACACCCTGTTCGCAATTCAGGCAACGGGACAGGATGCGCGCGATGGTGGTCTTGCCCACCCCGCGGGTGCCGGTGAACAGATAGGCATGGTGCAGGCGATCCTGATCCAGCGCATGCATCAGGGCCCTGGAGACGTGCTCCTGCCCCACCAGCTCATCAAAGGTGCGGGGACGATATTTACGGGCAAGAACCTGATAACTCATAGCACTCCAGCGGCAATCGTGGCCACCAACAATAACGGCTTGGGAAGGGCCTTATGCTATCGAAGTTCACCGGGGGAGGACAGTGCGGAAGCGTGTTGCGTGAAGGCGTGCGGCGTGTAGCAGAATTTGGAGGTCTTCCCGCCAGCCACACCCCGGCACACGAGTCCACTGCTACCGTTGCTCCCTTCCGGGCCTGGCGGAGTTCACAGTCTGTCGTTGCGGGGGGACCGACGGGTCGACCATAACGCGCCTGCGGCCAAGGCTGCAGAGCGAGGGCGCATTGTGGCCAAAGCGACCGGCCATTGCAAGATAGGCCCAGTCCATCTGCCTAAAGCTTGATCAGGCTGGCCGTGATGACAGCCCGGGTCTACACTGAAAGTCTATGGTGGACGGAGAGTGTACCGTGACAAGCAGCAAGAAGATTCGTATTGCCATCAACGGCTTTGGCCGCATCGGTCGCTGTATTGTCCGGGCGATCAGTGAACATCCCGCCGGCGACCGCTTCGAACTGGTTGCCATTAACGATCTGGCAGATTTTGATGTGCTCGCCCACTTGCTGGCCTTCGACAGCACCCACGGCCGCTGGCCACACTCCGTGCATTACGACGGCAACCACCTGGAAATCAATGGCCACCGGATTCCCTGTTTCGCCGAAAGCCGGCTGGAAGACCTGCCCTGGACATCGCTGGCACCGGACCTGGTGATCGAATGCGCAGGCAAGTACAAGACCCGGGATGCCTTGAACGGTCACCTTGAAGCCGGCGCCACCCGGGTTCTGGCCAGCTACCCGGTGAACGACGCCGATGCCACTGTAGTCTATGGCGTCAATCATGCCGTACTGGGTAGCGAGCAGCAGATTGTCTCCAACGCCTCCTGCACCACCAACTGCCTGGCGCCCATGGTGGCAGTGCTGGATCAGGCCTTTACGGTTCGCCAGGGCCTGATGACCACCATCCACAGCTATACCAACGACCAGAACCTGGTGGACAAGGCCCACGGGGATTTGCTGCGCGCCCGGGCGGCAGCGGTGAACATGATCCCCACCAGCACCGGTGCCGCGAAAGCCGTGGGACTGGTACTGCCCCATCTGCAAGGGCGACTGGATGGCCTGGCGGTGCGAGTGCCGACCCTGAATGTGTCACTGGTGGATTTGACCGTCACCCTGGAGCAGGTGGAATCCCTGGAGCAGGTCCATGAGGCTCTTAGCAATGCTGCCCATGGCGATCTGCAGGGTGTGCTGGCAGTGAATCACCTGCCGCTGGTCTCCAGCGACTTCAACCACCTGCCCTACTCCTGCGTGGTGGATACCAATCACAGCCGATTACTGGGCCAACAGCTGAAACTGCTGGCCTGGTACGACAACGAGTGGGGGTTCAGCCACCGCATGCTGGACGTGGCGGCGTATTGGATGGACGCCTGAAACCGGGCGTGAGCATTATCCGCCCCGTTGGAGCCTTGCCTGCAAGGCGCATTGCGTGACTAACCCCTTCGCCTTGCAAGCAAGGCTCCAACGAGGGTCTCAATCAAACGGACTGAAGTGCTCCTCGCGTCCGGCTTCTTCCGCTTCGTGGCGATGCCCTTGCATGACCTTTTCCACCTTGCTGGCCTGCACCTCATCATCGGCATCCACCATCATCAGATAGTCACCCTGCTCCACCCGGTCCAGATAGGGCGTCAGGTGATGGCTGCGGGACGACACCCCGCGCAGGCCACCCAGCCAGGCCCCGAAACAGGTACCGAACAGGGTCACGCCGATGATCGCGCCGGTGTCCAGCTGCATACCCCAGGGGTCAGCGCCGGCCAGCAGAAAACCGGCCAACAGGCCCACAGCCATGCCGCCCAGCGCGCCCACAAAGCCGGAGTGCATGATATCGGTTTCTTCCCAGGGGGTAGCTGTATGCACATGGGCCTGGGCCATGGCCGAGCTGTCATTGCCCATCACATGCAGGCGATTTTCACCGATACCCGCCTGGCGCAGATCTGTGGTTATCCCCTGAACAGAGGTCAGTGATTTGGCGAAGTAATACAGACGTTTCATTGCATGCCGCTCCCTGTGGCTGACAATGGGGTTGGGTTTGCAGAGTTCCGGCCCTCCTGGCCTGGATAACAGCGACTCTGCACTGATCCGGTGAGCATGATCAGTCTCCGCTTAAGACCCTTTGGTTATATCGGGTCGATGCCACTACGCATCACTCCCAAACTAGCAAAAAGGGGCCTTATCGGCCCCTTAACTATGTCACAGAAAACGCGTCACAAAGTGCAGCGATTTAATTACGATTTGTTGGCGATTGTTCACCTTCAACGGGGATTATCCGGGGCTTCTTTTCCTCGGGAACCACACGGTTCAATGTCACCGTGAGCAGGCCATCGGTAAGGCCGGCGCCGTCCACTTCCACGTGATCCGCCAGCTTGAAGGTACGTTCGAATGCTCGCCGGGCGATACCCTGATGCAACCAGGTACGCTCACCGTCATTCTGCGGCGCCAGATTACCGCGAATGCGCAGCTCATTTTCCTGGACCGTGATCTCGATATCATCGCGACCAAAACCGGCCACCGCCATCACGATACGGTAACGACCATCGCTTTCGCGGATAATGTCGTAAGGCGGGTAACCGTTGGACTGGTCCGCACGCAGTGCGGCATCCAGCAGTTCATCAAAGCGATCGAAGCCCACGGAATGGCGAAACAAAGGGGCAAGGGAAAATCCGGTATTCATCACACATATCCTCATTCCATCATCACCAGCAGACCCCGCAGGCATCCACTGGCAAACGGTTAGGTTCACAGTTATGAGTGACGCAGAACCCGCAGCCACAAAACAGTGTCAGTCAGGTTCCAACCGGCCGGGTTGTCACAGTGAAATAAATGGGGATAGAGGAAATACTTTCAAGACCCGGGAAGGATTTTTACCGAGGTCTGCTGGGGCATCATTACAAAGCCAGCCGGCGCCTGTTGTGGCAGGGTGGTGGCCGTCACCGGGATGCGGGTTGCCTTGCCGTCAAAACGCACCGGCACCCGCACGCACAACCGCTCGCCGGCGGTCACCGGCCAGCCGGCGTTCTGCCCGCTCTGCCATTGCTCGCTATCCCCGGAACAGGCCCGGTCCATCAACAGACCACGCACCGCCGGGTGATCACTGTGGAATTGTACCTGCCCGGTCACCGGCGCCCGGTATTCAAAGGTCAGCACTGCGATACTGCCCGGTGCCAGTACCGTGTCGTCAGGCGCCTGCCAGCCCGGTTCCGCGATCAGGCCCAGCGGCAACGGCCCGGAATGGCGATCGGCGCTGGCAGTCACCTGCCAGCGAATCTGGCTGTCTTTACGCTGACCCGGCTTGCCGTTAAGTGAAGGCAACTGCGGCAACCTCTTCCCTGTCGGCAACGACAGTGACAACCACAATGTCTGGCCACGACTCTGCGCTTCCGACAAGCGGAACTGGAAGGCCCCGGACGCACCGGAGGTGGTGGTCTTTTGCCAATCGCTGGCCGGGTCCTGCAAGGTCAGCGTCAGACCGGGCAAGGGCGCTTCGCCACCCTCGCGACGCTGATTGAACGCCTGGCCACCGCCAGCCCCGTTATCCTCGAACAACACGCCGGTAAGCCAGTGACCGGCGGGGCGACAACGAAATCCTGCCTCGGCACCCGCCACCGACAGGGAATGAAAGCCCGGCCAACCGCGCTCGCCCCGGGCCAGCAACTGACCATCGCCACCCAGGCCACCGTCTTTGGCCCCGGCACCCCCCGCATGCTTGATGGTGACGGCCAGCGAATCGGTGACCGGGAGATCCAGCCACAGGGTGCCGCCACTACCACCACCCCCGCCCACATCGGCAGCAGCGCTGCCTGCCAGACCGCGCAAATCCAGGGCTCCCTGACCCTGCAGGCCGGCGGCCCTGACCAGCAGTAGCCCACCGCCGTTACCGCCCTGGCCGCCATCACCCTGGCGTCTGGCGGCGGCACCGCCGCCACCGCCCAGCACCAACACCCGGGGAGCGGGATGGCCACCCCGGCCACCGCCTTCCGCCGGCAGTCCGTGGCCACCAGGCGCCCCGTTGCCACCACCGCCACCGTTACCCAGCCGCTGGTGGGATAAATCCAGGCCATTACCCCCGCCCCCGGCATTGGCGGGGGCACCGCGCCCCATGTCGCCGCCGGGATAACCCGTACCGGTATCCAGCAGCAACACCGGTGTACCGGCAAGGCCCTCCCCTTTGCTGGCGTGATGGCCGTAACCGGCTTGCCGATCCTGAACCGACGGCGCCGGATAGCGCCAATCTGCCGGCCGCCCCAGCGCTCCCTGCAAGGACAAGGCCGGGCCACCGCGGAAACCGGCACCCGCCACCGACAACCGGTGCCCGTTCAGGGTTACCTTGCGGCGCACATCCACCGCCAGCACACCACCGGTGTAACCATCCCAGGGCAGCGCCCGGGCATCCTGCTGCAACGAGAAATGCTCGTACTGGGGTACCCGCACCAGCTGCCATCGGCGGCGCCCTTGCTCGCCGCTGGCCGGTGCATTCACATAGCTGTGTATCAGGCCACCACCGGCACCGTCGCCCTGAATCCACACCTGCTCTCCCTCCACACGGTCCACCCGCACCCACTCTGCCACCAAGCCATGCCCCTGAAGCTGGCCATAACCGGTACGGTTGGCAGTGCTCATGGAGGCGCTCTGCACTTGCAGTAGCAGAACCAGGTCACCGGCATGCAGGGAAATGTGGCCGCGTTGGCGAGTCAGGGAAAAGGTACGGGTGCCCGGGGAGAGGGTCTGGGTGTCCGGGCCGGTGAAATAGCTGTTGATGAGGGCATCATTGCCGCCCTGGCCATCGCGACCGGGGTTGGCACAGACCGTCGCCCACGCGCCGCTCTGCCCCAGCAGCAGGGCAAGTATCAGCGCGGTGGATCGAGCCAGTCGGCGGTGGTGTTGTTGCAGCGAAACCATCCGGCAATACTGTAGCGTTCCCGGGTGGCTGCCAAGACTTCGTGGGGAATTTTCTCGCTGAGGAAAGCCACCAGAGTGCCGGCACGGGGTTCCACTTCGCTGGCCACGCCCTGGGCATCAGGCTCCGGCCACAGCCGCAGGCGCCCGCCCCACTGGCTCTGCCAGCCTTCGTTCAGGTACAACACCACGGACAACAGGCGCCCGTTATTGCCGTTGAAGGCATCCAGATGACGCTGGTAATTATCACCGGGCCCGTAAATGGCAAAGTGTGATTCCAGCTCGAACAGCCCCATGAAAAGAGACCGGTTCACCGCCACCCGCAAGCTTTCCAGACCTTCCAGCAACTGACACTGGGCCAGGGTTTCTCCCCTTAGCCAACAGGTCCGATCACTGCGAACCCGGGTGTCTTTCTGGTGCACCTGGCGCCGACCAATACCGGCCAGCTGAAACTCACCCTGCCGGTCACGATGCTGCGCTTCCTCGCGCAGGGCTCGCACCAGTGACAAGGGGAAATAACCGGGAGAAATGGCATAGCCATGCTGGACCAACCCGTCGATAAGTCCGTCCAGGCGATCGCCGCCGACGCCACCCAGTGAATCCACATTGTCTTGCACGCTGGTGCTCCCGATTAATGCAGTGCCTCGCCGGCACCACTATCCATCTCGTCCGGCCAGATCAGCCAGTTAAACTCCTGGCCTTCATCCAGCAATTGCACCGTGGCATCCACGGTGGCCTGGACAAAGTAGATGAACTGCTCGAAGGAAACGCCGTGACGGCCCAGCAGCAGGTCGCAGGCAACCAGCCGGGGCAGAGAATCGTCGCTCACATCCAGGAACAGCTTGATGGACGGATACGCCATGTTCAGCCGGGTCAGCTCCGCCTGCACGGCAAACAGGGCCGACGGGCGCAATTCCAGCTCGGTGGTCAGCAGGATGCCATCCTCTTCCACGAACACACGGGCATCCACCACCCCTTCGCGCTCCTGCAACTCGGACAGGTGCAACCCATGGCAGTGCTCACAGATGTAATGCCGAATATTCGCTTGCTGGAGCCACTGTTTTACCCGCTCCGCATCCGCATTGACGACGCCTAACATGATTTCTCCTAGCCTACCCCGCAGGGCGCGAATCATCTTCCATTGGAACACAAAAAGAAATAGCTGAGTCGTGCCATCAGGAATAGTCAGGCCACGCCATTTTCGGTCATTTGAGCCCGCGGCCAGGCTGGGTATGATTCCTTCATCCCTCGCTTCAGGACCCGAATAATGACAATACCTCACGTTGCCTTCCGCTCCAGCGATATCCTGCATGAGAAAACCGACGGCTTTATCCGTCGCATGCAGGGTGACGCCTCCCGGCCAGAGCCCAAGGAGATCGAAGCGATCATGGGCATCTTCATCGACGAGGCCCTCAACGCCTTTCTGACCCGGGCCGCCGAGGCAGCCCAGTTATCCCCGGGCATGATGAAAGTGGTCCGCATGACCACCCAGACCATCAGCAAGACCACCTACCTGGTGGTCAGCCGCAGCGCCAAAAAACTGGATCTGCAGCAGAATCGCGCTGCCGCCGACTACATGGATCTGGTTCGTCAGCCCGCTCCCGGCGAGAATTTCTGGTACGTGGCGTTCCCGGTGGATGAGGAAATGGCTGCCCTGGGGAAAAGCCTGCCCGGCCTGTGCGAGGAAAATCCCGAAAAGGCGCGACAAGAGCTGGTGCGCTACCTGCTGGCACTAACCGATCAGGCCATCGAATGGTATTTCGAGCGGCCCATGGCCTTGCTGCAATTCGGCCCGGTACTGCGCAAGTTAGCCAGCATGGGTGTGGAGACCACCCGCAAGGCATCTCGCAGTCTGATCAACAGCCTGGTCCCCAAACTGAACGCAGAACAGCTCAAGGCCTCCGCGGAGTTTCAGGCAAGCCAGCTGATCCCGCTTCCCCCCCGTTCCGCCTGACCGGCAACGTCCAAAATCCTGTCATTGCTGACAGGATTTTGGACTACTCCCTGTGCTCCAAATCTTGTAAGCCTGACTGAAACAATCTTTTCCTTTATGGCCTGCTCGGCCTACAGAGTGCATCCCTTTTGATAACAATTACTTACATTGCACTTTGGCTGTGGTGTAAGTTCACCAAGTTTTTACAAAACTACTTATTCAACGGATTGCGCAGCAATAACACGGCTCTCTACTATCAAAATAGTATTACGCCACATAATAAAACGAGGAGTGAGCCGTGTCTTTGCGCCATGCCATACTTGTCCTGCTTCAAGATCAGGAAGCCAGCGGTTACGACCTCGCTCGCGAATTTGCTAACAGCATTGGGCTGGTATGGAACGCCACCCATCAGCAAATTTACCTGGAGCTGGGAAAACTCAATGACCAGCATATGGTGAAATTTCGCCATATCCCCCAGGATGGCAAACCGGACAAAAAATTGTACCGGATCACGGAAGAAGGCCGCGACGAGTTGATTCGATGGCTTCGAAAACCCGCAGCCCCACCGCGCATCCGCGACGCCTTTATGGTAAAAATTGCAGGTGGTGCCCTGTCGGATTCGTCGTCGATCCTGCGCGAGCTGGATGACCAGGCGGACCTGCGTCGTGAGCGTCTGCATACCTTCGAGGCACTGGCCAGGAAACTGGATGAACAGGGCCGTGAAAAGGATCTGTTTACCTATCTGACCCTGCGCCGGGGTATTCTCGATCAACAGGCCTGGCTTCACTGGGCTGATGAGGTAAAAACAGCATTAAACAAACGCGAGATTCTATCCACTTCAGCATGACCACAGCCTCTCATACACCAGCTGGCCTGCTGCGCTGGCTGGTGGAGGCCCCATCCCTCCTGCCCTGTCCTCCTCCCTGCCGGGATGCCGGCGAGCTGCTAAAACGCGAATACCAACTCGACCCGGGGTTGCCGGAACGGGCCTCACTGCGTCTGCAGGCACACACGCCAGCAAGACGACT
Source organism: Alcanivorax sp. UBA3183 (assembly GCF_002364155.1). Taxonomy (NCBI): domain Bacteria; kingdom Pseudomonadati; phylum Pseudomonadota; class Gammaproteobacteria; order Oceanospirillales; family Alcanivoracaceae; genus Alcanivorax; species Alcanivorax sp. UBA3183. Next base: position 40,080 of record NZ_DEXN01000006.1, on the reverse strand, counting down.
GGGGCTGATGTTCGAGCAATGGGTATCCGCGATGGTAGATGCCAGCAACAATCTAGAGCGAATTGCCAGTAATCTGCCCTTTCGCCACCAGGGCCGCACACTGGGGGAGCTGGACCTGCTGGTCCGCGATCACCTGGACGGAAAGCTGTGGCACTGGGAGCTGGCCCTGAAATTTTACCTGGGCACAGAGCAGGCCTGGTTTGGCCCCAACAGCCACGACACCCTGGACCGCAAGGCCCGCCATCTGTTCGACCAGCAGCTGCCGCGTTCCTCCATGCCGGAAGTGCGCACCCAGCTTGCCGAGCAAGGTTGGCAGCCGGATGGCACCGCCTTGCTGAGCCGGGGACGGCTGTTCTACCGGCAGCATACCCCCACCTCGGGCCAGCAACCCCACCCGGGCCATGAACGGGGCTGGTGGCTACCCAGCGACGCCCTGGATGACGGCGAATGGTCAATTGTTGAGCGGCCTTACTGGCCCTGTCCGTTCATGTCGGACAAAAGTACCACTTTGATTGCTACCCCCACCCTGATTGACTATGTTGAAACCCGTCAACGCCCCCTCATGGTGACCCAACGCCATCGTGATACACCGGGTTTTATTGTTCCTGTCAGCTGGCCAAACACATGAACTTTCAGCCTCAACCCCTGGCACTGGTAGACAACCAGGGCCAGGTCGCCCTTGGCGTCTTTCCCGAGACCGTCGCCACCATCAACGGTCGCGAGGCGGATTACCGCACCCCCATGGGTCAGCCCGCGCCACGTTTTGCCCGGCATTTTCATTACAAGCAGTTCCAGTATTTCGGCGTTATCAGCCAGGAGCTGCTGGCCGGCTGTGCCCTGGCCCATACCGCCTACCTAGGGATGGCGTTTTTTTACATCTTTGAGCCCCGCACCGGGCGCTTACGAGAATATACTTGGCGCTCGCCGTTGGGCCGGGAACTGAACATGTCCACGTCACCAAGGCATGGTGAAAGCCACTTTCAGCGCCGCGGCGTGGATATCCGCCTGGGCTACCAGGAGCAGGACGGCGCACTGAGCAAAACCCTGCAGGTGGACCTGAAGGACCTGTCGCTGAATGTACAGATGGACGAGGGCCCGGAGTATCAGCCCATGTCCTTGTGTACCCGCACCGGCGTCAATGGCTGGGTGTACGCCAATAAAGTCGCCGGTCGCACTGTCACCGGCACCCTGCAGCAGGACGGCAATCACCAGGATCTGGCCGAGCTGGGCGCCAGCGGCCACCACGATTTTTCCGCCGGCTATATGCGCCGCGAAACATTCTGGAACTGGGCGTGCCTGTCCGCCCTGATCGGCAGCACACGGGTGGGATTGAATCTGTCCTGCGGCGTCAACGAAACCACATTTTCAGAAAACTGCCTGTGGGTGGACGATCAGCTGATCCCCACCGGCGGTGTGATCTTTGAATACAACCGGGATGATCTGATGCAACCCTGGACCCTGCGCAGTCAGTGCGGGCAGGTATCGCTTCGCTTCACCCCCAATGGCAATCATCGCGAACGGATGAACCTGGGCCTGTTTGCCAGCAATTTCAATCAGCTGTTTGGCCGCTTCGATGGCGAGCTCCGACTCAAGGACGGACGCACCCTGACCATTGACGGGCAATACGGTTTTGTCGAGGAGCAGTACGCAAAATGGTAGAGAATAATCAGCACATAACACCGGAAAAACAAACGGAAAAATTCGGTGACCGTATGCGCCGCGGACTCTTCTGGGTTGTGCAGTACTGGCGCGAGCTGTTCAACTTCAAGTTCGACAAATACATGATCATTCAGGTGCTGCCCGGCGTCTACGGGATCGCTCTGGTAGCCATTGCCTGCGGTCTGGTCTACGTCTGCGTGGAAGCCTTTATGGCTTCAACCTGGCGTGGGCTGTTCTACTTTTTCTTCGCCGCACCACTGACGTTTCTGGTACTGGCATCGGTACTGCGCGCCCTGCTGGAGTTTTACATGGTGGTGTTCAAGATGTCCGAACATGTGGACGAACTGGTGGGCCTGAGGGATACCGTGGATCGCCTCTCCGGCATCAGCGACAGCGTCGACGAAATGGTGGCGGTCACCCGCCGCATTCCGTTCTGGCGAGCACTGTCCAGCAACCCCGCCAAGACACGTTCCAAAAAAGCCGATCAGGTAGAGGAAAGGAAAAGCGCCTGATCAGGCGCTTTCAAAATCCGCTTTTACCACAGAGGTCACAGAGAACACGGAGAGAATGCTTTTCTGTAGGAGCGGCGCTCGAGCCGCGAATAGGCTTAAGAAGGTTGATTCCACACCTTAACTCCATTCGCGGCTCAAGCGCCGCTCCTACGATTACGCAGGGTGCGGTTCTCCTCGCTCATCGCACCCTGCGGAAGATTCCCACGCATCAATATCAGCGCGTGGCTTCCAGCGCCGTCAGCAACAACCGCTGGTAAAGGTGGGCGCGGATTCCGTGCGGATCGCCCAGCGCCATGCGTTCCATTTCGGCAGCGAAATCGCTTTCGCTTCCCTCCTCGAACAACGCCTTTCGACCCAATTTCAGATATTCCTTCTGGCTGACTTTTTCCTTAAGCCAGGTCAGCCCCTTGAGCAGCCGTTGCTCCACGTCATTGAAATCTGACCCCAACGGGAAAGTGGGGAACGCCTTGTCACCATGCCGTTCAGCGATCTCGTGAAGATGCTCCGGATTGTTACGCCGATAAGATTCCGGGATCTGGTAATCCCTACGCAGCTTGCCGGCGGCCTGGGCTTCTTCCATCAGTTCGATCTGGAAACGACTGTCGGCCACATTGAGCATGGCCATCACCACTTCCTCATCGGTCTTGCCGCGCAGATCTGCCACCCCGTATTCGGTGACTACCACATCGCGCAAATGGCGAGGGATGGTGTTGTGACCATAGCGGAACAGCACATTGCTCATGGCCTCGCCGGCGCGTTCACGCCAGGCACGAACCATCAGGATGGAACGGGCCCCTTCCAGTTCATGGGCCTGGCTGACAAAGTTGTACTGCCCGCCTACCCCACTGAGTACCCGACCATCTTCCACCTGGTCGGCCACTGCCGCCCCAAGAAGAGTCACAGTGAAAGCGGTATTCACAAAACGGGCATCCTGGCGCTGCAAGCGCTTGAGGGTTTCATCACCGTAAAGATGATTGATGAAGCTGATGTGGGTCATGTTGATGGCAGCCCGGCTCGCCGCATCCATCTCACGAAGGCGTGCATAGAACGCCTGGGGCCCCAGGAAGAAGCCACCATGCATGACCACGCCACCGGCCAGCTCTTCGCCGAATACCGCCTTGAGAGCCTCCCGGGTAGCGCGGTCATCAAGGTCGTTGGCCACGCGGATATCATTGGGCAGCACCAGTTCATCACCGTGCTTTTCAACATCGTGACGGAAAATTCCGAAGCGTTTCAGCTGACGCAAGTGGTCATGATTAAGACGACGGCGAATGGCATCCTGCTCACGCAGAGCATCCAGCAGGGCCAGACCGGGCTTGGCCGGGTTATGCATTTCCAGCTGCTGCAGCGGTGCCCAGTCATACACCGGGCGGCGGATAATGCCATCATCAATCAGCGTCAGCAGACCATGAGTCATCATCTCGCTGCATCCGTACAGCCCCTCACGGAAAGACCCGGTGCCCCCCTCGCTATCGACCAGTTCCTGGTGGCTTTTCGGTAGCGACCAGGCATTAAGCAGGGACTGATAGAGATCGTTATCCTGCTCGCGCAGACGCAAATGATGTACCAGCGCATCTCCCAGGGCGCCGATACCGATCTGCAACGTACCGCCGTCCTTGATCAGGGTGCTGGCATGCAAGCCGACAAAGTGGTCCTGAATATTCACCGGCATGTTCGGGGTGCTGAACAGCCGCGTATGCCCCTGGGGATCGTCCAGCAGGATATCCATCTCAGCCAGCCAGTCATCCACCCGGGCATCGTTTTCCATAAAGGGCAGGTCCCGGTGCACCTGCCCCACGGAGATGATGGTCTCGCCGGCATCCCGGCGCGCCTTGAGCAGCGGCATCAGATCCAGAGTCACTTCCGGGTTACAGGAAAAACTGTAGCAATCACTGTCGTCTTCCTGCCGATGCGCGAGCATCTGCGCCACCACATTGACCTTGCGAGCGTTGAGATCCCGAGCCACGTGGGTGTAGTTGCTGCTGATGTAATGCTGCTGGGCGCTGTCGCTGCCCAGCATGCTGCCTGGCTGCACAAAGAATTCGAAGACGCGGATATTATCCGGCAGGGCACTGCGTTTCTGGGGCTTCAGATAAGCCAGTTCTTCATAGTCGCCGAACAAGCGATCGGCGAAAGGATTGAGAAAGCGTTTTTCCAGATCACTGCCGGCACCCGGCTTGCCCAGGGACAGGGCGGTATAGATATCCAGGGACAGAGAGGAATCCTTTTCCACCCGGGCATAAAGCGCATTCACAAAACGGTTTGGCTTGCCCAGTCCCAGCGGCATGGCCAGGCGAATTTCGCCACCGGTCTGCTCGATCACATAATCCACTGCCTGTTCGGCATTCTGCATCCGCTCTGTCACGGGAACTCCTTGTTATTCAATGTGCATGGTGCGCGATACGAACGTTACCAGCACCACACCAAGTACGATAAACGCCATACCGATCACTGCCGGCAAGTCCGGTTGCTGGCGAAAAAACAGCGCCCCGACAAGCGCAATCAATACAATACCGACACCGGCCCACACCGCATAGGCAATCCCCATGGGTACCGTACGCAGGGTCAACGACAGGGCATAAAAAGCGATACTGTAGCCCACCACAGTCACCACAGAAGGCCACAGCCGGGTGAATCCCTGGGAGGCATTCAGCGCGCTGGTCGCCACCACTTCAGCGAGGATGGCTACGGCAAGGTATAGATAACCCATGTCGGATCCTATTGATCGGCAAGCTGTGTCAGCAAGGTTTCCCAGTGTGCCAGTTGTTGTTGCGCAAAGTCAGCCTGGGGATGGCGAACAATCAGTACCAATCGGGTGAGCCTATCCTGATCCGGCCATTGATTCAGCGGGCCAAGCGCCGGCTCACTGCCTTCCACCCATTGCACCAGCAAGGGCCCATCCAGGCCGTCCACGCGCAACAGGCCTTTTACCCGGATCAGGGCATCACCGCATTGCTCGGCAAGCTGCTTGAGGGCGGCCTGCCAAAGAGGCCAGGACAACACTCCATCCCAGCGCAGTGAAGCGCTATACAGCTGGTGACGGGATGATGGGGTAACCGGTGACTGTGTCGACAACAGCGAGCCGCCCGGTTGCACCGGCGCAAAACTGCCGGTGACCCGGCAGCGGCGGGGAAATGACTGTGCCAGCAGATCCACCGGGGCCGGTTCCGAGTAAATGTGCGCGGTGACATTCAGGGCAGCCAGTTGCGCCTTCAGAGCCGCCAGGGCTTGCGGCTCACAGTGCGCTGTTTTGGACAACAGCAAGGCATCGGCAGCATGGATCTGTTCCAGCCACTCAGGATGACGCTCCAGGCTACGGACCCCGGCCAGCGCATCCACCACGGTCAGTACCGACTGGCAGAAAAATCGTTTCTTCAACCAGGGATCCTGCTCCAGCGGTGCGGTGACACCGAAGGGATCGGCAGCGCCGGTGGTTTCCAGCACCAGCATGGAAAACGCCGGTAGCTCACCATTCTTGCGCGCCATGAAGAGATTGCGCAGGGTGCTCGACAGAGAACCTTGTATCACGCAACACAGGCAGCCACCGGCCAGCAAGGTTACCGGTACCCGCCCCGGGCCGGTGAGGTGCTGGTCGATGCCGATATCGCCCAGCTCATTGATGATCACCGCCAGGTCCTGGCGCTCACTGAGCCAGCGGTTGAGCAGCGTGGTCTTGCCGCTGCCCAGAAACCCGCTCAGGACAACGACCGGCAAGCGTTCCATTCAATCAGCCCAGGGACCAGGGCAGTTGCTGACCAGCGTAGAAAGGCACCATAGCCTCCCCGGCCGCATCAATCACCTCGGGCACGGACCAGGGCTTGCGCACCAGGGTCACCGTGTCGGTATGGCGGGGCAAACCGTAGAAATCCGCGCCGAAATGGCTGGCAAAGCCTTCCAGCTTGTCCAGCGCGTTGTGCTGCTCGAGAAAGCTGGCATACAGCGGCAACGCCGCCCGCGCGGAATAGCAACCGGCACAGCCACAGGCCGCTTCTTTCTTGTTGCGCGCATGGGGCGCGGAATCGGTGCCCAGGAAGAAACGGTGATGACCTTCCAGCACCGCCTGCTGGATCGTTTCCTGGTGCTGGCGACGCTTGAGGATCGGCAGACAGTAGTTGTGCGGGCGCACCCCTCCCACCAGCATATCGTTACGGTTCATCAGCAAATGTTGCGGCGTCACTGTCGCCGCCGTCAGCTCACTGGCCTCGCGCACAAAGTGAATGCCTTCTGCCGTTGTCACATGCTCGAAGACAATCCGCAGGCCGGGAAACTGGCGGCGGATATCATTGAGGTAACGATCGATAAAGACTTTTTCACGGTCAAAAATATCAATGTCTGCATCGGTGACTTCACCGTGAACCAGCAGCGGCACATCGTGTTTTTCCATGGCCGCGTAGAGATGGGTGATCTTGCCCGGATCGGTGACGCCACTGTCGGAGTTAGTGGTAGCACCGGCCGGGTACAGCTTGAAGGCATGCACGAAGTCACTCTTCGCGGCCCGCGCCACCTCTTCCACCGAGGTGGTATCGGTCAGGTACAACACCATCAACGGCTCGAAGGCGACGCCCGCAGGCACCTGAGCCAGAATTCGCTGCCGGTACTCGTCGGCCTGGGCCACCGTATTCACCGGCGGGGTCAGGTTGGGCATGACAATGGCACGGCCAAACACGTTCGCCGTGGCCGGCACCGTCTCGGCGAGCAGAGCGCCGTCGCGGAAATGCAGATGCCAGTCGTCAGGGCGGGCGATGGTCAGGGTGTCAGTCATGGCGTCACCTTGGGTCGGAGTTTTTCGGGGTACATAGTGTAGCGCAACTGCGAGGCCGGGCGGGTTGAAAATGTTTGCTTGTAAGTATGAGCGCGGCTCGTTAGGGCGCTTTTTGCGTGAGAGCCTGAATCATTGAGGCGTGACGAGTGAGGAAAATCGGAGGGGCTTCGCCTGGTGAGCAAGGCTGCAACGAAAAACGCCCCGCAGTGCGGGGCGTTTTTTTATATATGGCGGAGAGGGCGGGATTCGAACCCGCGATACGGTAACCCGTATGGTTCCTTAGCAGGGAACTGGTTTCAGCCACTCACCCACCTCTCCGGAATGCGGTCATATTGTCAGCTTGGAATGTGGGCTCTTGCCGGCCTGTTTCCAAACTCGCCGCGCATCATAACGATTTTGCGGAGAAAATACAGCCCAAAAATCAGGCAGACTCACCGTCTGATGATTTTTCGTGCTGAATTCGCTGGTAGATTTCTTCCCGATGCACGGCAACCTCTTTCGGTGCATTCACACCGATACGAACCTGGTTACCTTTTACACCCAGGACAGTCACAGTGACTTCATCACCTACCATCAGGGTCTCACCAACTCGACGCGTAAGAATTAACATAATGATCCCTCCTGGGGTCCTTCAATTTCCGTGAGCGCATGCCGTACCTGAGGCTCGCGGGTTGCCGTCCTTGACGACTCCTTGGTGCGGGACCATTTACCCACCCCTGGCACGGGGGCGGTAGTATGCCTGAAGCGTATTCGTAAGTCTCTCCGTGAAGGGGGGCGAGACCAACCGGTCGTCGCCCCGTACCTACCTGGCAGTATGTGGATCAGCGGCAAGCTGATCCACACCCTCAGCCGGCAGGCTGATCCAGCTCAAACGCGGAGTGCAGAGCACGTACCGCCAGCTCCAGGTATTTCTCGGCAATCACTACAGACACCTTGATTTCGGAGGTGGAGATCATCTCGATGTTGACCCCTTCGTTAGCCAAGGTTTCAAACATCTTGGACGCTACACCAGCGTGGGAACGCATGCCCACACCCACCAGGGACACCTTGGCAATCTTGTCGTCACCAATGATTTCCGGGTTGCCCAGCTCTTCGGAAGCCTTGCGCAGTGCTTCCTGGGCACGGGCGAAATCGTTGCGGTGCACAGTGAAGGTAAAGTCGGCGGCGCCGTCCTTGCCCACGTTCTGCACGATCATGTCCACTTCGATGTTCTCTGCGCTCACCGGGCCGAGGATCTTGTAGGCAATGCCCGGGGTATCCGGGGCGCCACGCACGATGATTTTGGCTTCATCACGGGTAAAGGCAATTCCGGAGATTACCGGCTTTTCCATATCAACCTCGTCGTCGACGGTAATGAGAGTTCCAGGACCATCCTGGAAACTGGACAAGACACGCAGCGGCACATTGTACTTGCCGGCGAATTCCACAGAGCGGATCTGCAGGACCTTGGAGCCCTGACTGGCCATTTCCAGCATTTCCTCGAAGGTAATGCTGTCCAGGCGACGGGCGTTATCCACCACACGGGGGTCGGTGGTGTAAACGCCGTCCACGTCGGTGTAGATCTGACACTCGTCGGCCTGCAATGCGGCGGCCAGAGCCACGGCGGTGGTATCGGAGCCGCCACGGCCGAGAGTGGTAATGTTGCCGTCGGCATCCACACCCTGGAAACCTGCCACGACCACAACGCTGCCGCCATTCAGGTCGGCACGCACTTTCTTGTCGTCGATCTCTTCGATACGAGCCTTGGAGTGGACACTGTCAGTGCGCAGGGGAATCTGGCTGCCGGTGTAGGAGCGGGCATTGATGCCCTGCTTCTGCAACGCCATGGACAACAGGGCAATGGTGACCTGCTCGCCGGTGGAGACCAGCACATCCATCTCGCGCGGTGAAGGGTTATCGCTGACACCTTTGGCCAGCTCGATCAGGCGATTGGTTTCGCCGCTCATGGCGGACACCACCACGACCACCTGGTCGCCCCGTTTATGGAAGCCTGCCACCTTCTCGGCGACGGCTTGAATGCGGTCGACTGTACCCACTGAGGTACCGCCGTATTTCTGCACTATAAGGGCCATAAAGTCGCTTTATCTGCAAAAAAGAGCGCGTAACTCTAACAGAAACGCGCCGGGATTTCATGTTGAGGGCTGAGCCATGGTCTTGACCGCGGCTTACGCCCCCTGCTCAGACACCCAGTTTTTCACGCTTTCCAGGGCCGCCTGCAGGGCTTCAGGGTTGTTGCCCCCGCCCTGGGCCATGTCCGGGCGACCACCGCCGCGACCGTCCACCTGCTCGGCCACATGCTTGAGCAGATCACCGGCCTTGAAGCGGCCGGTTAGATCCTTGGTGACACCGGCCACCAGGGCCACTTTGTCACCTTCCACGGCGGACAACAGGATAATCGCCGAACCCAGCTTGTCTTTCAGCTTGTCCATGGTAACCCGCAGGGTCTTGCCATCGGCACCATCAAGCTGGGTAGCCAGTACTTTCACGCCGCCGATCTCCTGCACCTCATCGGTGAGGTCGCTGCCTGCACCGCTGGCCAGCTTCTGCTTGAGGCGTTCGATTTCCTTTTCCAGCTCGCGGACTTTCTGCGCCTGGCTGCGTACCCGCTCAGCGGCGTTGTCCGGGGTACTTTTCACCGTGGCAGCGATCTCGCTGAGCGCCCTCTCCTGCTGACGCATGACGCCCAGGGCATGCTCACCGGTGACCGCTTCGATACGGCGCACACCGGCAGCGGCTGACGCTTCCAGAGTAATACGGAACAGACCGATATCGCCGGTGCGGCTCACGTGGGTACCGCCACACAGCTCCTTGGAGAACCCCTCGCTGCCCATGCTCAGCACACGCACCTGGTCGTCGTATTTCTCGCCGAACAGAGCCATGGCACCGGCTTCACGAGCGGCATCGATATCCATCAATTCAGTGGTGACCGGGGTGTTAGCCAGAATCTGGCGATTGACCAGAATCTCGATCTGCTCGCGCTGGGCTTCACTCACCGCTTCGCCATGGGAGAAGTCGAAGCGCAGATAGTCAGACGCCACCAGAGAGCCTTTCTGCTGCACATGGTCGCCCAGCACGTCACGCAGGGCGGCGTGCATCAGGTGGGTGGCAGAGTGATTACGCATGATGGCGCGACGGCGATCCACATCCACGTAGGCGGACACTTTCTCGCCCACTTTCAGGCTGCCGCTTTCCACCTTGCCCAGGTGCACATGGGCCGCCTGGCGTTTTTTGGTATCGGACACCGCAAAACGGTTGTCGCCCTGCACCAGGAAACCACTGTCGCCCACCTGACCACCGGATTCTGCATAAAACGGCGTGCTGGCCAGCACTACCATGCCTTCTTCCCCGGCCAGGAGAGCGTCCACCGCTTCGCCGTCCTTGAACAGGCCGACGATTTCGTCTTCGTCCGCCAGTTTTTCGTAACCTGAGAAATCAGTCACCGCCTCGATGTTGAGGCGGTCGCTGTAATCATTAGCGAAGCTGCCGGCACCGCGGGCCCGCTCACGCTGGGCTTGCATGGCTTTTTCAAAACCGGCCATGTCCACCGTCAACTCCCGCTCACGGGCCACATCGGCGGTGAGATCCGGCGGGAAGCCATGGGTGTCATAGAGGTTGAACAGCACCTCGCCGGGCAGCTCCTTGCCGTCCAGCTCGGCAATGGCCGCTTCCAGCACCTTCATGCCTGCGGCCAGAGTGCGGCCGAACTGCTCTTCTTCCGCCAGCAGCGCCTTCTCGATACGGGCCTGCTCGCGAACCAGCTCCGGATAGGCCTCGCCCATCTGTTCTACCAGCGCCCCCACCAGGGTGGAGAAGAACGGCTTGTCCTGGCCCAGCTTGTGGCCATGACGCAGGGCGCGACGGATGATGCGGCGCAGCACGTAGCCACGGCCTTCATTGGACGGGATCACCCCGTCACAGATCAGGAAGCTGGCGGAACGGATATGGTCGGCGATCACCCGCAGGGATTTCTCTTCCATATCCTGGCAGCCGGTGGCTTTTGCCGCGGCCTGCAGCAGCGCCTGAAACAGGTCGATCTCGTAGTTGGAATGGACCCCCTGCAGCACCGCCGCGATACGCTCCAGGCCCATACCGGTATCCACGCTGGGCTTGGGCAGCGGCTTCAGCTCGCCATCCTGCTGGCGGTCGTACTGCATGAACACCAGGTTCCAGATCTCAATGTAGCGATCCAGATCCTCGCCCTCGAACCCTGGTGGACCGCCGGGCACATCCGCCCCGTGATCGTAGAAAATTTCCGAGCTGGGACCACAGGGGCCGGTGTCACCCATCTGCCAGAAATTATCTTCGTCCAGGCGGGAGAAACGCTCGGCGCTGACGCCCATTTCCTTCAGCCAGATATCCGCCGCTTCATCATCGGACACATGCACGGTGACCCAGAGGCGCTCTTCAGGCAGGCCCAGGGTGCCGGTGAGGAACTCCCAGGCGAACTTGATAGCTTCGCGCTTGAAGTAATCGCCGAAGCTGAAGTTACCCAGCATCTCGAAGAAGGTGTGATGCCGCGCCGTGTAACCCACGTTCTCCAGGTCGTTGTGCTTGCCACCAGCACGCACACAGCGCTGGGAGCTGGTGGCACGGGTGTAATCCCGGGATTCACGGCCCAGAAACACGTCCTTGAACTGGTTCATCCCCGCGTTGGTGAACAGCAGGGTGGGGTCGTTATGGGGCACCAGCGAGGAGGATGGCACCTTGGCGTGCCCCTGGCTGGCAAAGTAGTCCAGGAAGGCCTGGCGTAGTTCAGCACTCTTCATAGGAGAAACATTATCGGCTGGCTATCAGAGAGCGCCGAGTATACCGCCCTGCCGGCCCGGTTGCGATGGTTCAGTAAGCTGCGAGCTACTAGCCTCTAGCTTCGAGAACAACCCGAAAACAGAAGGTGGCCCTTCTTTAATCTAATAGCTTGAAACTAGCAGCTCGTAGCTTGTTTCTAGCCCTTGATCGCCGCCGCCAGGCACACCGCCAGCACCATCACCAGCAAAATACGCTTGAGCACTGTCGGGGAGACCCGGTGGGCGAAGCCTACCCCCAGGCGTACGCCGAGCAGGGTGCCGGCAGCCACCAGCAGGCCCGGTAGCCAGGCCACCTGGTCGCGGGCCACAAAAATGCCCAGGGCCAGCACGGTAAAACTGCCGGTGATGGCAAGCTTCAGGGCGTTGCCGCGCAGCATGTCATAGCGGAGCTGGCCCACCAGCACCGCGATCAACACAAAGCCCACGCCCGCCTGCACAAAGCCGCCGTAGGCGCCACAGAAGAACAGGCCCAACCAGCCGGCAACAGAGTCATTAGGTTGCAGTGGCAGCTCATCCGCTGCTGGCGACAGTTGATTGGGTTTGAACACCATAATCAGTGCCACCACCACCAGGGTCGTCAGCAATACCGGTTTGAGAATGGACTCCGGCAGATAGGACGCCGCCAGAGTACCCACCAGCGTCCCCAGCAGGCAGGGCACCAGAATCGCTGGCAGCGGCTTGAACGGCATGGTGCCGCGCTTGTTGAACTGGCGCACCGCCTCCACGCTTTGTATCAGCACCCCTACCCGCATGGTGCCGTTAGCCAATGCCGCGCTCATGCCACTGAGCATCAGCAACGGCAGGATCAGCAGCCCCCCGCCACCGGCCAGGGGGTTGATAAAACCCGCCAATACACCAGCACCCAGCATGGCTGCCGCCAACCAGGGATCAGACAGGTACTCCATGGAAAATCTCACACAAGCCGCAAAAGCGAAGGATACGCCGTGAACGGAATTCAAACCAAGAGGAAAAATTACCGGGCTGGCTCCGTCGACCACAAACCGGCACCGTTGGAGCCTTGCTCGCAAGGCGAATCATCCGGGTAACGTCAGCCCTTCGCTTTGCGAGCAAAGCTCCAACGGGGTGAGGATAGCAGCGATGGGAAACGGGAAGGACGAACTACAGCTCGTCTTCCGGGGAACAATCCAGCGCAGCAAAGCTCTGTTCGGCATTGAAACCGCGCTGTTGCAGGAACCTTAGCTGGCGAGCTTTTTCTTTCTGGTCCTTGCCAGGGTACTGACGAAAGCGCCGAGCCCGCACCTCCCGGGCCAGCGCGAACCAGTCCACCTCAGCCTCTGCCAGGGCCTGGGCGATCAGCTCGTTATCCACGCCCTTCAGCTGTAGTTCCTGGCGGATGCGCAGGGCGCCCTGCCCGCGATCGATGCGCGAACGCACAAAAAAACCGGCAAAGCGCCGGTCGTCGATAAAGCCGTGTTCGTCACACCAGGCCAGCACCGCTGGCAGCGCCGGTTGCTCACCGAGCTTGCGGTACAGCTTGGTTTCCAGCTCCCGGCGGGCATGATCCCGACGCGCCAGCAGGCTGACAGCCCGCTGGCGCAGTTCGGATTCAGTGAGCGGTTCACTCATTGCCGGCTTCGGCTTCCTCTTCCTTGACAGCCGGCGCCTCAGTGGGATCAGGCAGCAAGCGAGCGCGGATTTCCTGTTCGATTTCCTCGGCGACAGCCGGGTTTTCACGCAGGTACTCACAGGCGTTCTGCTTGCCCTGGCCGATCTTGTCACCTTTGTAGGCATACCAGGCACCGGATTTATCCACCAGGCCCTGCTGCACACCCAGGTCCAGCACTTCACCCAGCTGATTGATGCCCTGGCCGTAAAGAATCTGGAATTCGGCCTGACGGAACGGCGGCGATACCTTGTTCTTCACCACCTTCACGCGGGTTTCGTTACCGGTGACTTCGTCACCCTGCTTCACCGCGCCGATACGACGGATATCCAGGCGCACGGAGGAATAGAACTTGAGGGCGTTACCCCCGGTGGTGGTTTCCGGGTTACCGAACATCACGCCGATCTTCATGCGGATCTGGTTGATGAACACCACCAGGGTATTGGCGTTTTTCACATTGCCGGTGATCTTGCGCAGCGCCTGGCTCATCAGACGAGCCTGCAGGCCAACGTGGGTGTCACCCATTTCGCCTTCAATTTCGGCCTTCGGCACCAGTGCCGCCACGGAATCAACAATCACCACATCCACCGCGCCGGAACGCACCAGCATGTCAGTAATTTCCAGTGCCTGCTCACCGGTGTCCGGCTGGGACACGATCAGGTCATCCACGTTCACGCCCAGCTTCTCGGCATAGTCCGGGTCCAGGGCGTGCTCTGCATCCACAAAGGCACAGGTAGCGCCTTTCTTCTGCGCCTGGGCGATCACGCTCAGGGTCAGGGTGGTCTTACCAGAGGATTCCGGGCCATAGATTTCCACGATACGCCCTTTCGGCAGACCACCAATACCAAGAGCAATATCCAGCCCCAGGGAGCCGGTGGAAATGGACGGCATGCGCTCGCGCTTGCGATCGCCCATGCGCATCACGGAACCTTTACCAAACTGACGTTCGATCTGGGATAGTGCGGCGGACAGCGCCTTGGATTTATCGCTCATTATGACCCCTCTCCGTTTCGGCGTGACAGTCATTGCATCGCCGTTATCTGATCCGTTCTGGCTGACCTTTCGGACAGCACTGACAATATGGACAGCATTATGGACAGGTATTCCTGTCCTTTGCAACCCTGTTTATCCAATGGGCAGATTGTGACTACTGGAGACGGGCATTCAAGCCCTTGATGGCTTCCAGAATGGTCTGCTGACGAACGGCGTGACGATCACCCTCGAAATGAAAGCATTGCGCCTCGGCATAGCCCAGCTTTTGGCCCCAGGCAATCCACACCGTCCCCACCGGCTTGGAAGGCGTGCCGCCATCCGGGCCAGCCACACCGGTCACCGCAACACTAATATGGCCCCGTGAGCGGGCGACGGCACCACAGGCCATCTCCAGCGCGATCTCTTCACTCACCGCACCGTGCGTCTCAAGGGTTTCGGCGTTCACCCCCAGCAGCTCCTGTTTAGCCTCGTTGGAATAGGATACGTAGCCACGTTCAAACCAGCGTGAGGAACCGGGAATCTCAGTAAGCGCCTGAGCAATACCACCGCCGGTACAGGATTCCGCTGTCACCGCCATCAGTTGCTGCTTGAGCAGATTCTCTGACAGCTGCAACGCCGCCTGTTGAATTGAGCCTTGTGTCACACTTGCCTTCCTGAATTGTCGATTTCCCACAGGTCGGGAGATCAGAGAGCCTTAGTTTACCGACCATGGAGCCGTGCCGACACCACCTAACAAACTGCTCTGTGCCGCGTTGAAGACTACGCTGGGGTTTCAACATCCCTGCACGGGCCAGAGAGCCCTAGCGGCGCTTGCGCGGCAAGAGGGTATTCCACGCCGAGGACCAGGGCGGCGGGGATCGAGACGCTGCACGTGCAGCCGCGGCATCAGCGCCAGCAACCCACGAATACGGCCCGGGCGCGGCAGAGCCGAATGACGCACGTGATAGTCGATATCGAAGTTGCTATCGGTAATCCAGGAAAGCATCCAGGTTGCCCGAGACCCGCGAATACAGCTTCTGTTTGAACGGTCGACAGATGCCTTTCACATCCACCATGCCGCAATACACCTGTCCAATATAATCATCGATAGCAAACTGAACAGCCCCGTAAAAACAGAGCACTCGAATCACCCATCCCCTGGGCACCCGCCGAGACAGGCTGGCATGCTATGGTTGGTGACTGGCCGGCCGAGTTGGCGTCAGAAGAATAGCGAACAAAAGAATGGAAACAGCATGCGTCGACCCCTTCCAAATCTGAACTTTCTGATGACCTTCGAAGCCGCCGCCCGGCAGCTCAGCTTCAAGCAAGCGGCGAAGCAACTTCACATCACCCCCTCAGCCGTCAGCCAGCAGATCCAGCAACTGGAAGAGAGTCTGGGTGTCACGCTGTTCGAACGTCATAACCGCGCCCTGACCCTCACCGAAGAAGGCACCCGTTACCTGAACCAGATACAGCCACATCTCAAAGGGCTACGTCGCGCCACACTTGCTCTGACAACACCGCTTCACAGTCGCTTGCGGGTCAGCATGATGCCCCCGGTTGCGGCACGGGTGGTACTGCCTGGCATGGAAAATTTCCGCGAGCAGCACCCCGAAGTAGAACTGGAAGTGGAAACCAATCTGGCCAACATGGATCTCCAACAAGGTTCGTTTGATCTGGCGATCCGCTACGGGCAACCTCCCTGGCCCGGCCTCAGTCACGAAAAACTCGCCGAAGTGATGATCCAGGTCTTCACCCCCAACGGCTTCACCGACCGCTATGGGCTAGCTGGCAATGTTCAAGCCATGACAAGGGTACCGCTGGTTCACATGACCGGCCGCCCCCAGGCCTGGCAGCACTGGTTCAACCAACTGGGACTACCGGAACCGGAGGGTCCCCAGTACTACGTCGACGATTACCCTGCTGCGATACAGGCCGCCGAAACCCTCGGTGCCGCTCTCGCTCTCTACCCGGTGGAATACTCCCTGGTACAGAGCGGCCGGGTGGAAGCACCCTTTCCGCCCTTGGGCCCATTGGACAACGCCATCTACGCCGTTTACCCGGACAACGCTGAACTCCCGAAAGGCGGCCGGTCCTTCATCGACTGGCTCAAGACACGGCTTGCCACGTTGCCGGCATGATGATTCAGATTAGCGAGCCTAACGCGAAACATTAATTTTTATCGTTTGTCCAAGCCCCCCTGACTACCTAGATTGATGTGCAAAGACGCTATAAGGAATTTGCACCATGGCAGTCGCTAAACCCCTTGCTCCTTTTCCCCCGCGCACCTTCCTTGCCCGGCACCGCCAGGACGAACTGGATGCTCTGTTCGCTACCCTTCCAGCGCCGCGCAAGAACGAACTGCAAGGCGACTATCAAGGCACCCTGCTGGGTATCAGTGGCCTGAGCAGTCTGCCCGGCGTGATCAAGTCTGGCCTCTACCGACTGCTGGCCAGTTGGCTTAATCCCTGGCAGGGAAAGCACTTCGACGCGTCCAATGGCGCCAACCTGTGGGGTCTTGGCACCCTGCAGGGCGCCTGGGGGCAATACCGGATTGAGGATCGGCAAGACAGCGATGCACTGGCGCTGGATTACGACGTCGAGGGCAATCCAGCCCTGCTTCGCCCGATTCTCGGCGAAGTACGCTACTTTCAGGACGCGCTTTATCTCGCCCGCATGCGCTACCGCACCCGCCGTGGCACCCGCACCCTGCTCTATTTCACCCTGCAGGAGACTCGCTGATGCCAGGCAGCATTGAACACCATTCCACCATTGTCATCGGCAGCGGTTTCGGTGGCGCCGTGGCCGCCAGCACCCTCACCGAAGCGGGTGAATCCGTACTGTTACTGGAACGCGGTCCCTGGCGAGATACTGACCCGGTCCGCAAAGCCGGCATCCCGCACCGCAGGCCCCTGCCCGCCGGACGCCACCTCTGGAGCGGACTGCTGCACCGTTTCGGCCAGCGCGGGCTTCCCGGCAAGGGCTTGAAGCTGTCCCGCCACGGCTTGTTTGATATTTATCTGGGCAGGGACATGACCGTGGTAGCCAGCAACGGTGTCGGTGGTGGCAGCCATGTCTACAGCGCCATGAATACCCGCCCGGAACAGCCTGACTACTGGGACCATCCCGAAGCTGGAATCCAGGCCGCCGGGATGGAACACCACTACCGCTGGATGATGCAGCGAATGGGTTCCCGCCGAGCCAGTGCCGACGACCGGATTCCCAACTGGACCCCGCAGGCCTTTGCCCACAGCACCGCCTTTGTCGCCGATGACAGCGTGCCGCAGCCGGCCATGGCCATCTGTATGGAAGGCTGCCAGGCAGACTACGCCAACAACAGCTTCTTCGGCAGCGCCAACGGCGCCAAGATGACCCTGGACCGGGCCTTCCTGTTACCCGCCATGGAGCAGGGACTGCAGGTAGCCGCGGAGCATGAATGCCTGAGCCTGTGGCGCCAACCCGGCGGGGGCTATCGACTGGAAGTCATGGACCATGCCGCACGCCGGCGCTGCTACCTGCTGGCAGACCGTGTCATCCTGGCCGCCGGCACCCTCAACACTCTGCGCCTGCTGTTCCACAGTCGGGAACTGGGCGGACTAGAGGGCATGCCGGCCCTGGGGCGAGGCTTTGGCGGCAATGGCGACAGCGTGGCCTGGTGGGGGCTGAATCAGGACGGGGCCGATTTCACCCGTGGCACCGCCACCCATGGCCGCTTCGCCCTGCGCGATCCGGTCACCGGCAAGGCTCAGCCCGGCCCCATTCTCACCCGGTATGGTTTCAACGGAATCGACACCCTGCCGCTACCGGCATCACTGAAAGCCTTCCTGCGCCGGAACGCCCTGCTGGTGGGGATGGGCGCCGACCTGGCCGATGGCGTGGTCACCTGGCAACGGGGGCGGCTGCGGATTCGCTATCTGGCCGAGAACAGCCCGGTGCTGACCAGGATCCAGCGATTATTTTCCGAAGTCGGTCGGCGCAGCCAGCGCCCCGTGCGCACACTGCCCGGCATGGCCTTTACCGTCCACCCTCTGGGTGGTGCCCGGCTCGCTGCCAGCGAACAGAACGGCGTCGTGAATGGCAGCGGCCAGGTGTTCGGCCACTCGAACCTGTACGTGGCTGATGCCGCCGCACTCCCCGCAGCGCCTGGCACCCCACCTTCCATGACCATTGCAGCATGGTCTCGGCATGTGGCAACAGGATTGATCCGCACAGGGCACAACAGGAACAGCACAGGGAAACGCGCCCGGAGAACCATCAATACCGCCAAACCCACTGAAGCAAACACTGAACAAAGGACACCCGCATGATACAGCTTGTCTCATCCCTGCTGGCTTCCACGGCACGACAATGGCGCGGCACCTCTGCCTTGATCCGCGACGAACAGCCCCACGCCATGCTCACCCTCTACGACATGGAAGGCTGCCCCTACTGCCGCCCGGTTCGCGAAGCGCTCACCGAACTGGATCTGGATGTGCTGATCAAACCCTGCCCCAAGGGACAGGCCGGTTACTGGGACGAGCTGGAACAGCTCAGCGGTACGCGCCGTGTTCCCTTTTTGGTCGACCCAAACAACGGCCACCAGGTTACCGAAAGCAAAGCCATCATCGCCTACCTGCATACACAATACGGCAAAGGCCAATTGCCCCGCAGCAGCGAATCCCTGAAACTCAGCCAGCTGGCCAGCGCACTCCGTTTGGCAAAAGGAACACGTGGCCGCCCCTCCTGGGCGCCCCAAACGCCCCTCGAACTGTACAGTTTCGAATCCAGTCCTTTCTCACGGCTGGTCCGTGAACGGCTCACCGAGCTGGGGCTGGCTTATGTGTTGCGCAATTGCGGCAAGCAGCAGCTCAGTGATGCAGGTCTGCCATGGCTAAGGCCGGGCAAGGGGCCCTACCGTCCTGTTCCCGGCACCAACCGGGCCAGGCTCATGAAACAAACCGGCAAGGTGCAGCTGCCTTACCTTTATGACCCCAATACCCACACGGGTCTGTTCGAAAGCAGCGACATCATCCGCTACCTGCAGCAACAATACGGTGATGCCTCGACACAACAGGGAACGGCGCAATGAGCCCATGGCGCGACTGGCTGCCCTTTGGCAAGGTGCCGGAACTCTCGGCGGAACAACTGGCAGAGCGATTGAACGAGGTACAGCTACTTGATGTGCGAACCCGGCGGGAGTTTCTCGCCGGACACATCTCCGGCGCCCGACACCTGGCCATTACCGCACTCAACCACGGCACTGTCGCGGCATTGCAACTGGACCAACGCCGCCCGGTGGTTGCCATTTGCCGTTCGGCCCACCGCAGCATTCCTGCCACCCGACAACTGATACGCATGGGGTTTGAGGCCTACCAACTTGCCGGCGGCATGAAGGAATGGTGGGGAAAGAATCTGCCCACCGATGAAAAGGGATACCGCCAGTGAAGAATCGCCGGTAATGGCAAACCGGGCTAATGCCCGGCAACATCAGCCAGCTTCCAGTTCACCCAGCGAAGCCTCTAAATAGTCAAGGAACCGCTGAATGTGCGGCAAGGTAACGCGGCAACCAATCACGCCGAATTCCAGGCTGTCCTTGTAACTCACCACCGTAATATTCAACGCATAGCCATGCAGTACCAGCGACACCGGGTAAGACGCCAGCAATTCAGCGCCGTTGAAATACAAGGTCTCTTTGGGCCCCGGCACATTGGAGATCACCAGATTGAACATGGGGCTGACCCGACCGGACAAACCGGTCACCTGCCCCAACGAAAGCGGCATATTGGTCATCACGGTATAGGCGTCGATGTCCGATTTCGGCATCTCGCCAAGACGGGTTTTCACCGCCTGCATGGATTCCTGAATGGCGACAAGCCGCCCCAGCGGGCTGGCAATGTGGGTGGCCAGACTCACCTGTACCGTGGTGATGGCATTGCCACCGCCTTCCGCCTGGTCCGCACTGCGCAGGGACACCGGCACCTGGGCCACCAGCGGTTCGGCAGGGAGAGCATCCAGTGATTCCAGGTAACGGCGCAAGGCGCCCCCGCACATGGCCAGGAAAATATCGTTGACGGTGCCGTTGTGCTGTTTCGCCGCTGCCTTGATCCTCGGCAAGGACCAGGACTGGGCGGCAAACCGGCGAGCGCCGGTGACCCGACAGTTAAGCTGGGTCTTGGGGGCCCGATAGATGGTTTTCACGTTGCTTTCTTTGGGCAGGCGCAGAAGATCCACCAGCTGACCGGCACCGCGGCGCACGCTTCCCACGCCATCCAGCACCCCCGACTTGGCGGCCACGGCCACGTTTTTCTTGCGCGGCTTTTTACGGCTGTCCCACTCTCCTGACCAGGGCGCAGGCAGACGCTCATCGGCGCTGCTCGCCATTCGCGACTGCATCAGATGCATGCCTGCCATACCGTCCACCATGGAATGGTGCATCTTGGTATAAAGGGCAAAGCGATTACCCTCCAGCCCTTCGATCAGATAGCTCTCCCACAGGGGTCTGCCCGGATCCAGACGCTGGGCATGCAGGCGAGAGACCAGCGCCAGCAACTCCCGTACCCGCCCCGGACGCGGCAGCGCCGAATGGCGTACGTGGTAATCAATATCAAAATTCTTGTCATCCACCCAGGCCGCATCCAGCCGGCCCGGCAGGCGGGACTGGATCTTCTGGCTGAAGGGCCGGCATACCCCGTCCACCTCCACCATGTAGCGGTAAACGCTTTCCATGTAGTCGCTGGGGGCATCTTCCGGCACCCCGAACAGGGCCAACCCGCCAACGTGCATGGGGGTTTCCCGGGTTTCCATCATCAACCAGCCGGAATCCATAATGGATAATTTTCGTGCCATCCCGATCTCCTTATTGTTATGGGCCACGGACGATGTTGGCCCCGAGGCTGTCATCTGCCAATAACCAAATCATCCATATTCATGGCGAAACAGCATTATGAGATTCGTTGCGTTTGGTTATTGCTGGCCAAATCTGGCCCTGCCCCTCAGGACAAGGCATCAGGCATATCGCTGGCTTCCAGGCTCGATAGGTTTTACATATCGAAACGATATAAGCATATATCTTGATGGAATATATCAATACCCATAGTCTGGTTATGAATTTCACAACCCTGGAACCTACGGAGATTGCCATGGATATGAACAACCAGACTCAAAGCGGCCTACCACGGATCAACGAACCCGCTCCGGATTTCACTGCGCTGACCACAGACGGAGAGAAGTCATTGTCAGATTACCGCGGTAAATGGCTGGTACTGTTTTCCCACCCCGCTGACTTTACGCCTGTTTGTACAACCGAATTTATGGCTTTTGCCAAGGCAGCTCCAGAGTTTGCAAAGCGCAACTGTGAACTGCTGGGTCTGTCAATCGACAGCATCCATTCACACATCGCCTGGATGCGTAACATCAAACAGAATTTCGGCGTGGAGATTCCCTTTCCGATTATCGAAGATCTGAAAATGAATGTTGCTAACGCCTACGGGATGATTCATCCGGGCGCAGCGGATACTTCTGCGGTAAGAGCCACCTTCATCATCGACCCCAATGGCGTACTCAGAGCCATGGTCTACTACCCGATGAGCAACGGTCGCTCAATCCCGGAGTTCCTGCGATTGCTCGAAGCACTCCAGACCAGCGATGAAAATGGTGTTGCAACCCCCGAAGGCTGGCAACCGGGAGACAAGGTAATCGTCCCCCCCGCGAAAACAGCCGAGGCGGCCAATCAACGGGTGGAATCTGGCGAATACGAGTGCACGGATTTCTATTTCTGCACCAAGTCCCTCTAATGCAATGCTACCCGCGCGGCCTGAGCGCCGCGCGGGGTTTCAAGTTGCAAGCAAAGGAGCACAGCAATGAAGAACGCCCATCAGATGGTCGAGGAAGCCAAACGTATCATCCACGAGATTTCTCCGGATAAAGCTGAAGAAGCACTTCCCAGCGCCGATTTGTTACTGGACGTCCGCGAACCCGACGAATTTCGTGATGGACATATTCCCGGAGCCATCAATATTCCAAGGGGACTCCTCGAATTCAAACTCAGCTCCGACCCGGAATTGGAGAATCGCGACCAGAAAGTAGTGGTTTACTGCAAAACCAGCGGGCGCGCAGCTCTTGCCGCAAGGGCACTTAAAGAGATGGGCTATTTACATATTTTTTCTATAGAAGGCGGGTTTGATGCATGGCAACAAGCCGAAAAGCCTGTAATAAAGCCCACTATGCCCGATTTCGACTAGGCCTTGCCCATGTTCGAGGGCAAGGTCTGCCTTGGCTTTCCTGTCAGGAACCCGGAGGAACTGCACGCTTCAGCGTAAAGGCGCCGCGCAACTCGCCCAGGGTATAGCCCCTGGCCTGATCCCCCGGATACAAAGCATCCAGTTGCTGACTGACGGCGGGCGCCAAATCAGTTCCATGGCAAGCCATACAGGGAGCCTGAACCGGTATCGCTTTCATGAAATGCTGAATGGTCTTGCCATTCTCTTCTCGCTCATCCATCCACTCGATAGTGCCGACGGGCTCCCCTGCCTGCAGGCGCTGCTCAAACCGGGCGAGAACGTCCCGCTCCACCTCATCCGCCGCATTGTCCAGGTTGCGCACTTTCAGGCTGGTCCGCCCGACTTGCCAACCGCTACTCTCACTAATCTGGCGAGTGAGCGGAATAGCCTGAATATGGCACACATCAATAGCCGCCACTGGCCCACCTTATTGCATGGCTGCCACCAACGCCTGCTTCAAGGCACCCGCCAGAGCCATGCTGTGCTGGCGGGGCTCCGACATGGGATCGATTGCCGCTTCAGGCGGTGCCTGCGAAGATTGGGATTGTGGTATTTCGGCATAGAGTGGTGCAACCATCGCCAACAGCAAACCACCAACATGAACCGCTTTCATGGGACTCTCCTTGATTGCTCCGGTAACACCGGCAGCTCAGAACCGGTAGCTGGCGCTGATCCAGGCATTGCGGCCTGGTTCTGTCAGCGTATCAGTGAAACTGTCCTCGCCGATATTCAGCGGATCACTGGCGGCCCGATTACGATTGATGAAATTCACGTAGCGCTTGTCGAAAAGATTATCCATCCCAAGAGCGATCTCGGCATTCTGACTCACCATCCACATGAGCCCCAGATCGACCACGGCATATCCCGCACTGGCCTGCTCTCCCGCATCCTCATTGAGACGATCATTGGCAGCGGCCAGGCGCAAAGTTATTGAAGCATCCCATTTACCCGGCCGCCAGTGCTGGGAAAGTTTCCCCTGATAAGGGGAAACTTGCGCCAGGGTGCCGCCATCGCTGCGGTTGTCACCTCGCATGATCAGTGCCTGGGCGCGAGTCTCCCAGTGGGAGGCATAGCGTACCCCACCTTCCCACTCCAGCCCGTACAGACTCGCCCGAATATTCCGGTAGCGATCACGCTTAATCGTACCAATCTGTACCTGTTCTCGATAAATATAGTCTTCCACATCATCCGCAAACAGGGTTAGTTGACTGTCCCAGCGGCTCGCTTGCGAGCGCAAG
>NZ_DEXN01000006.1:0-16193 GCF_002364155.1 Alcanivorax sp. UBA3183 | reverse complement strand
CTTGCGAGCGCAAGCCAATATCCAGCTGCCGATGGGCTTCCGGAGCCAAATCGGGATTACCAATCCACTGCTGGTTACCCATGGCAGCGTTGCGGGCAATATACAGTTCTGAGGCGTCGCCCAACCGCTCACTGTAGCTGGCACTGGCAAACCAGTGGTGGCCCTGCTGGTCCAGTTCAAATCGCAGGAAGGCGGCGGGCAACCATTCCCGCACCTCAAGATCACCCCTGACCCCGTAGGCCTGCTCATAGAGCTGTGCTGCACTACGCACCCAGGGCGGGCCGGCGGGGCGCTCGTTACTGTCCCTGGGGCGGGCCACAGCATGGTCAATTCTCACTCCACCGGACAAACGCTGCTGATCGGAAAAGTGCTGCGTCACTTCCGCAAAGCCGCCCAGATGTTGAATCATCACGTCCGGCCATAGTCGCGCCAGCTCAAGCACGGGGGAGCTTGAGACATTTCGCAACACCGCATCACGCCGATTGCGTTGGGCATTGAGGCCAAAAGCAATTTCTGTAGGGCCTGATACGGATTCCGCGATCAACTTTGCGGTCAGGGTTTCAGACTCGGAAGGCACCTCAACCTTCATGGCTGAGCCCATCTGTATGGGCGCCGGGCGAAGGCTGAAGTTATCCATGAGATGATCAACCTGGTTCCAGCTCACATTGCCCGACAGAGTCCAACGGGAACTCATCCGGTGGCGGCCTTTCAAGGCCACCGTGGTACTGTCACTGCGTGGGCTGTCCATGCCGGCTCCGGCAAACTGCACGTCCCTCTCCCGGGTTTCCTCGTATTGCACCGACCATTCACTGTCAGCATTCGGCGTCCACCCGAGGATCCCCCCCCCCTGACGAATCTCATAACCGCTGGCAATTTCCCGGCCATCACCATCCTCATAATTGTTTGCCTTGCCGTACTGACCAAAGGTCCGCAGGTAGCCGTATTCATTGCCGACAATCAGATTTGTCCATGCTTCACGACTGTCGCCATTGCTGCCGTAACGCCCCCCAAAATCACCCCGCACCGGGGCATCGTTTTCCAGGAAAACAGGCGTAACGCGACGAAACAGCACCGTACCGCCGGAGCCTCCCGGCCCGTCCTGCAAGGAAGTGATTCCCTTGCGAATCTCGATCTCATCGTAAGAGTGCAGCGGGGCGTAGGCGGTTGGTGGATCCATACGATTAGGGCAACCGCCATACACAAAGCTGTCATCAAGGAGGATATTCAGACGATTCTGGCTTTGGCCGCGTATCACCGGATCAATGCCATGTCCTCCCATTCGGACACCATCCACGCCGGGCTGTTGACGTAACCAGTCACCACTGTCGGCGGCAGAATGCAGCACATCCGGTGAGAGCTCAGAAGAAACAGCAGCGCCCACCCTTACCGTGGCAAGCTCATTTGCCGAGGCACACGCCGAGTAGACAACAAAAAAGATAACCGCACACCAAAACCGCATTTCCTGCCCCCCTTATTGACTGGGGCAATCTACAAAGGGACCAGGAAAAAGGAAATGCGGTGTTTTGCCACAGACAGGTTCCCCCCTGTCTGGACGGCCTTACCCGTTACGCCGCCAGATCATCAGCCGGGCCAAAGAACTCGAAATGGATATCCGCTTCGTCCACGCCCCGCGTTTTCAGCAACTGCCAGGCATGTTTAAGCATCGGCGCCGGGCCACACAGATAGAAGTCGGCGTGGCGCTCGCCCAGCAGCTCATCGAGCAGTGCCGCATCCAGAAAACCTTCACTATCATAGTCTCCCTGATGACGATCACTCTCTGACGGTTCACTCAAACGCAGATGAGTGCACAGGTTTGTGTAATCACGTTGCAACGCCACCAGCTCTTCAGCAAAAGGCCGGACCGCACTGTTAAGCGCGCACTGGATGAAGATCACCTCACGGCCCGGCTGGGCTTCCAGTGCCGCATACAACATGGACAACAATGGCGTAATGCCAACACCGCCGGCCATCAACACCAGAGGGCGTTGCGTTTCATCACGGGTTTGCAGAGTGAATTCGCCACAGGGCGGCGCCAGCTCCAGCACATCCCCTTCCTGAATCCGGTCGTGCAGATGGTTGGAGCAGACCCCGTTAGGAGCGCCATCCACCACCGCCAGCTCCCGTTTGACACTGATCCGGAAGTAATCCGCTCCCGGACGATTGGACAGACTGTAGTTGCGCATCACCGGCTCACCATCCTGCGGAGTCAATCGCACGGTAATGTATTGGCCCGGTTGGTGGGCCTGGAGCGGCTGACCATCCTCCGGCGCCAGGTACAGTGACACGATATTGTCGCTGGCTGCCTCCCGTTTTTTCACCACAAAGCGCTTGAAGCCGGTCCAGCCGAAGTCCGTCTTCTGGTCCTGGTAAATCTGCTGCTCCCGGTCGATGAAGATAGTCGCCAGCACCCCATAGGCCGCCGCCCAGGCATCAATGATCTCCGGGGTGGCCGCCTCCCCCAGCACTTCCTGAATGGAGGCCAGCAGGTTCTCACCCACGATGGGGTAATGCTCGGCCTGAATCCCCAGGGAAGCGTGTTTCTGGGCGATCAGCTCCACCGCATCGGCCAGTGCTGCCGGGTTTTCAATATGCTGCGCATAGGCGCAGATAGCCCCTGCCAGCGCCCGCTGCTGAGTGCCCGCTTTCTGGTGGGCCGGGTTAAAGAACGTTAACACCTCCGGGTTTTCCCGGAACATACGCTCGTAGAAGTGCCGGGTCAGCACCTCACCATTTTCCTGCAGTACGGGAACGGTTTGCTTGATCACTGCCACTTGGTGCGCTGTCAGCATGGTTGTCTCCTTAAAGTGGTATTTTACATGCCTGTTTATAAAAGGCATATTAGATACCTCTTTTGAGCAGGTCAAGCCATGCAACTCTCCACCCATACCGACTATTCCCTGCGCACCCTCATTTATCTGGCACTGAAAGAGGGAGAGCGTCCGGTGACCGTGCAGGAAATTGCCCGGGACTATGGTATTTCTGCCAACCATGTGGCCAAGGTGGCCCAGACTCTGTCGCAGCTGGGCTATGTGAAAAGTCTGCGTGGTCGTGGTGGCGGTCTGGTGCTGGCGCAAACGCCTGCCGCCATCAAGGTCGGGAAACTGGTGCGGGAAACCGAAAACCTGAAATTGCTGGAATGCTTCGGGTCGGACTCAACCTGTCCCATCGACCCGGGCTGCAAACTGAAGAATGCACTGAAGAAAGCACAGAAGGCTTTTCTGGCGGTGCTGGACGAATACAGCCTTGAAGACATGGTGAAAAATGACAGGGAGCTGGAGAAACTGCTGTTCCGGGGCAAACCGGCCTGAAGAGACCGCTGGACAAACCGGGCGGCTCTGCTAATCTCAAGCCATGAACCCGATTCGCACCACCATTGCCGCCACCGACGGTCTGATCTCTTGCCGCACTGCCAGCGCTTTCGCCCTGGTTACGAGTACCCCTGCCTTTCTCTCCTGACGCCGAACACCCGACGGAAACCGGGGGTTCGGCGCCCCCGGCAAACACTCATCACACCGTCAGGAGAACATCATGAATACGCTACCCCCGATTACCGTTAGCACCACTGATCGCGACCGTCTTTTTGCCCTACTGGACAACTTCAAAGGGGAGTCGGACCAGATCGATTATCTTTACGATGAGTTGGCCCGTGCCCATATTGTTGAAGCTGATGCCATACCGGACGATGTTGTGACGCTGGGTAGCCGCATGCGTTTTCGCAATGAGTCCACCGGCAAGGAACACGAACGAGCACTGACTCTTCCCCATGAAGCACAGTCAGTCAGCGACGCCATATCCATTCTCACCCCTGCCGGAGCGGCGCTGCTGGGCCTGAAGGTGGGGAACGACATTCAATGGCCTCTTCAGGGGCATTTTCTGCGCTTGCGTTTGCTGGCCGTAAGCCGAACATAACCCCGGATAAGCCTTCAACAGTTTGATACTCTCTGGAAACTGACTCACTCATACAACAACACAAGGACTGCTCATGAAGATGGAAACCCTTGCCGTGCGTGCCGGCTTTCAGGTGGACCCCACGACCAAGGCGGTTGTGACACCGATCTACCAGACCACGTCCTATGCCTTCGACAACACCCAGCATGGGGCGGATCTGTTTGATCTGAAGGTGCCCGGAAATATTTATACCCGCATCATGAACCCCACCAATGCGGTTCTCGAAGAGCGGGTCGCTGCCATGGAAGGAGGCGTCGGCGCCCTGGCCGTCGCCTCCGGCATGGCCGCCATCGAGTATGCGCTGGAAACCATCACCGAAGTGGGCGATAACATCGTCACTACCAGCAAACTCTACGGTGGCACCTACAACTTCTTTGCCCACAGTCTGCCGCGCCGGGGCATCGAGGCACGCTTTGTCAGCCATGATGATTTTGATGCGCTTGCCGCATCCATCGATGACAACACCAAGGCCGTCTTTTGTGAATCCGTGGGCAACCCCGCCGGCAATATTGTCGACATCGAACGCCTGGCCGAGGTAGCCCATCAGGCCGGCGTACCGCTTATCGTCGACAATACCGTCGCCACACCTTACCTGTGGCGGCCCATCGAGCATGGCGCCGATATCGTCGTGCACTCGCTGACAAAGTACATGGGTGGGCACGGTAACTCCGTGGCCGGGATTATTGTGGATTCCGGGAAATTCCCCTGGACCAAGCACAAGGAGCGTTTCCGGGTACTCAACGAACCCGATCCGTCCTACCACGGCGTGGTCTACACCGAAGCCCTGGGCGAAGCCGCCTTCATTGGTCGCGCACGAGTGGCCCCGCTTCGCAACACCGGCGCCGCGCTGAGCCCGTTCAATACCTTTTTGATTCTGCAGGGCATTGAAACCCTGCCGCTGCGCATGGATCGCCATTGTGAAAATGCACAGAAGGTGGCCGAGTTCCTGCGCGATCACCCCCAGGTGAACTGGGTGAACTACGCAGGGCTGCCGGAAAGCCCGGACAATGCACTGGCGCAGAAATACATGGATGGCCGCGCGTCCGGTATTCTCAGCTTCGGCATTGAGGGCGGTCAGGAAGCCGGTGCCCGTTTCATTGACGCCCTGCAATTGATCCTGCGGTTGGTGAACATTGGCGATGCCCGCTCACTGGCCTGCCACCCCGCTTCCACCACCCACCGTCAGCTGGATGACAAAGAATTGGCCAACGCCGGCGTCAGCCGCGAGATGGTGCGCCTGTCCATCGGTATCGAGCATGTGGACGATATCCTGGCAGACATCAGCCAGGCTCTGGACGCCGCACGCTAGAACGTGGCCTACAGCAGGACCGGCCCGAACGGCAGGTAAATTCACTGAAGCATCGTTGTGTCAGCACCCGTTGGAGCTTTGCGAGCAAAGCTCCAACGGTACTCGCTACATCTTGTAGTCAGCGCCATTCTGCCCTGCCCCAGCTCACCGACCGCGACCTCGACACAATGCCTGCGCAAGCAAGGCGCAATCCCTATAACAGAAGATCATCGCCGATCGGGTGGTATACCGAGGCGCTATCAATCAGGGAACGGGCTGTCAGTGATTCCACTCCATAGACCTCCGTTCGAACACCGGGGTCAACGTTGATCCGCTCCAGCAACACATCAAAGTCACCATCACCAGATAGCAACACCACCGTATCCACCTGCGACGCCAGGGTCATCACATCCACGGCGATACCCACATCCCAGTCCCCTTTGCTGGAACCATCGCTGCGCTGGATATAGGGCTTCAGTTTTACCGTGAACCCAATGTGCTTCAGGGCATCCTGAAATTTCGTCTGGCCATCATCGCCACGATGGGTGGCGTAGGCCATGGCGTGCACAATCTCACCTCGCTCAGAAAGGTGCTGCCACAGGGCACGATAATTGAACTGCCGCCCAAACGCCTGGCGGGTGGTGTAATAGATATTCTGAACGTCGGCGAAGACCGCGATGCGGGGCATAAGATCATTCCGGATTGCCGTAGGGGCGAATTGGATGGTGCACTCTGTTTTGCCGTTGACTCTGCTTCGGCGAGGACTCTAATCACGTCCGTCACCTTAGCACTTTATAGAAACGCTCTGTTGAATGCAGGGCATACAAACCATACCCATGACTCATCCACCCATTCCAATACCATGCATTCTTCATATGAGTCACTGACTCTGAAGAAAGCGTGACTGCGGACTCGGGCCAACACCCGCCTATTATGCGTGGGGGTGTTTGACCTAATGTAATCAGGCCAAAATTGATAAATAAAAATTTCTCTTTAAAAAACTATAATTTTCACAGGATGACAACGGACTTAAATGAACGTCTCTGGGCGAACCAGGCCTACCTGCGCTGTGTCAAATAACAGTAATGACTGTGGGATACATTTACAGATATTGGCAGAACAAAAGCCGGATAATGATCCTGGTTGCTGTTCCATGACACAAAACCATTCAGTCAGATCGCCGGATTGCTGGGCTACTCGGAGTAATCTGCCTTTAACCGCGCCTGTCGAGGCTGGCTTGGCAAGACATCCAGACAATCTCACCAAGAACATAACAACGATTAAAGGCTCGCCACCCGGAATCATTCCTCATCAAAGGACTCGTAGAACTCGACCAGACTGTCAATCAACGTTTTCACGGCAGGCAGAACACCACGCCGGGACGGGAACACCACATGAATGATATCCCGATGCAGCGCCCAGTGGGGCAGGATCTTTACCAGCTCGCCGCGTTCCAATTGCCTTTGCACAGTCAGCACAGGCAGCTGCACCACCCCTACTCCGGCCATGGCCGCCCGGCGCAGGGCAATCATGTCAGTGGTCACGAAACGGGGCTGATGAAACACGCTGATCTGGCTGCCATCCTCGCCCCGTAACTCCCAACGAAAATCCGGCCGCGGTGATCCCAGCCCAAGACTCGGCCACAGCTCCAGCTCTCTTGGATGACACGGCATACCGAACTGTGTGATCAGCTCAGGGCTGGCAACCAGGGCGAGCCCTCTGTCGGATAGCACCCGCAGCCGCAGGTCGCTGTCCTGTAACGGTGGCGGCCGTACCCTAATGGCCACATCCACCCCTTCATTGATCAAATCCACCCGGCGGTTGGTGGCTTCCAGATGGATCGTGATCTGCGGGTACTGACGCATAAAGTCGGCCAGGAAGGGCCCGATATGGACATGCAGCAGGGTAATTGGGCAGGTTACGCGAATCACACCACGAGGTTCGGCCCGAACGGTATCAATGGCCTCCTGGGCAGATTCGGCTTCAATAAGCATGGCATTGCAATGCTCATAGTACTGACCACCAATTTCGGTCACCGAAAGTTGGCGGCTTGAGCGGTTTAGTAGCCGCACGCCCAAGCGGTCTTCCAGCGACGCCACCCGCCGACTGAGCTTGGACTTGGGGATACCAATTGCCCGTTCCGCCGGGGCAAAACCGCCGTATTCGACCACTTTCGCGAAGTAATACAGGTCGTTAAGGTCTTCCATTTATCGTTCCATTAGTGCAACGCTGCATCGCAATATTGCCATCTATCAGCTCAATCGTTCCATCCCTATCATTCATTGCAGATTGATAAGGAGACCGTCGATGAAAAAAATCCTGGGTGTATATTCCGCACCTCAACCCCACTGGGTGGGTAACGGTTTTCCGGTTCGCTCCCTGTTTTCCTATGAAAGCCACGGCAAGCAACTGAGCCCATTTCTGTTGCTGGACTATGCCGGCCCGGCCCGCTTTCCACCGGCGACCAAGCCACGCGGCGTGGGCGAACATCCCCATCGCGGTTTTGAAACCGTAACGATTGTCTATCAGGGCGAAGTCGCGCACCGGGATTCCACCGGTGAGGGTGGGGTAATCGGTCCCGGGGATGTGCAGTGGATGACTGCCGGTGCCGGGATTCTCCATGAGGAGTTTCATTCTCCGGCATTCACCTACCAGGGCGGACACCTGGAAATGATCCAGCTGTGGGTCAATCTGCCCGCAGCCGACAAGATGGCCCCTCCCTCCTATCAGGCGATTACCGGGGAACAGATTCCCGTGGTGCCACTGGCCGCCGCCAACGGCGAAATCCGGGTTATTGCTGGTGAGTTTCAAGGGCATGCAGGCCCGGCCAAGACCTTTTCACCCATGCTGGTCTGGGACGTGACCTTGCAGGATCACGCCAACGTGCTGCTTGACGTACCCGATGGCTGGAATACGGCAGTAATCGCCAGGAGTGGCAGCAGCCTGATCAATGAACATGCCCGTGCCGCCGTCGGCCAGATGGTTGTGCTCAGTTCACAGGGTAATCAGGTGCAAATTCAGACGGAGGCAGAAAGCCAGCTACTGCTGATCTCAGGCGAGCCCCTGAACGAACCGATCGAAGGCTACGGTCCCTTTGTCATGAATACCAAGGAGGAAATACGTCAGGCAATCCGGGATTTCCAGCAGGGTGATTTCGGGAAAATGTCATCGTGATTTTTTCAATCGAGGGTAGCGAAATCGTTACCCGTTACCACCAGGAGAAAGACTATGGGTAAACAATATACTCGTCTCGACAAAGACAATGCTGCAGTGTTGCTGGTCGACCATCAGGCCGGCCTGCTGTCTCTGGTTCGTGATATTGATCCGGACAAGTTCAAGAACAACGTGTTGGCCCTGGCCGATCTGGCGAAATACTTCAACCTGCCGACCATTCTTACCACCAGTTTTGAAACCGGCCCCAACGGTCCGCTGGTCCCCGAGCTAAAAGAAATGTTCCCGGATGCGCCCTACATCGCCCGTCCGGGCCAGATCAATGCTTGGGATAACGAGGACTTCGTAAAGGCTGTTAAAGCCACCGGCAAGAAACAGCTGATTATTGCTGGCGTGGTCACCGAGGTGTGCGTGGCCTTCCCGGCGCTGTCGGCCCTGGAGGAAGATTTCGAGGTTTTCATCGTCACTGATGCCTCCGGCACCTTTAATGCCATGACCCGGGATGCGGCATGGGATCGTATGACTTCCGCCGGCGCCCAACTGATGACCTGGTTCGGTACCGCCTGCGAACTGCATCGTGACTGGCGCAACGACATTGAAGGTTTGGGTGCTCTTTTCTCCAACCACATCCCGGATTACCGTAACCTGATTACCAGTTACAGCACCCTTACCGAAGGGAAATAATCCATCCGGCCCCGCTTGGCGGGGCCATCCCAACCATGCCGAGTATCCGCCAGGAGAAACCATAGTAAAGAAGGGACACGCATAAATCCGACCAATCAAATCTCACGTTACCCACCTCCACACCCTTAACCTCGCCCCTTCTACCATCCCACCACCCCCATACCTCCTTACCCCATGATTCCCGCCCCCATTCCCTATATCATGCCTCCTTTCATCTGAGTCACTGATACCCCCCGGAGGAAGCGTGAGCGCGGACCTGAGCCAACATACGCCGATGATGCAGCAATACCTGGCGATCAAGGCCGAGCACCCGGATCAGCTGGTGTTCTACCGCATGGGGGATTTCTACGAGTTGTTCTTCGGCGATGCCCAGAAGGCCGCGCGGCTGCTAGATATCACCCTAACCCAGCGCGGCCAGAGTGCCGGCAAGCCGATTCCCATGGCGGGGATTCCCTACCATGCGGCGGAGAACTATCTGGCCAGGCTGGTAAAGCTGGGCGAATCCGTGGCGATTGCCGAGCAGATTGGCGACCCGGCCCTGGCCAAGGGCCCGGTGGAGCGCAAGGTGGTGCGCATCGTCACCCCCGGCACGGTCAGTGACGAAGCTCTGCTGGAAGAGCGCCGCGACAATCTTCTGTGTGCCGTTTTCGATAACAACAACCAGTACGGTTGCGCCAGCCTGGACCTGGCCGCCGGGCGCTTTGTGGTGACCCAGGTGGAAGGTGCCGAGCAACTGCAGGCGCTGCTGGAGCGCTGGTCACCGGCGGAGTTGTTGCTGAGCGAGGAGCATGGCCTGCCCGGTCGCTGGGCCGAGCGGCCCGGCACTCGCAAGCGCCCGGGCTGGGAGTTTGATGAAGACGCTGCCCGCCGCCAGCTGTGCCAGCAGTTTCAGGTGCAGGATCTGGCCGGTTTTGGCGAGCCATCGCCGGTGGCCGTAGCCGCCGCCGGCGCCCTGCTGGGTTACGCCAAGGAAACCCAGCGCGGCGAACTACCCCATATTACCTCGCTGGCGGTGGAAAGCTTTGACGATGCGGTGGCCATGGATGCCGCCACCCGCCGTAACCTGGAGCTCACCGAAACCCTGGATGGCCAGGAACAGAACACCCTGGCCTGGGTGCTGGACAGCACTGAAACCGCAATGGGCGCGCGCCTGCTCAAACGCTGGGTACACCAGCCTCTACGCAACCGCACCACCCTCACCCAGCGCCAGGACCAGATCGACGCCTTGCGGCAGGGCTGGTGTTTCGAGTCCGCCCGCGATGTACTCAATGACATCGGTGACATGGAACGGATTCTCGGCCGGGTGGCCTTGCGCTCTGCGCGCCCTCGCGACCTGACCCGCCTGCACGCCAGCCTCAAGGCCCTGCCGCCTCTCATCGGTACCCTGCCCGGCGCCGACTGCTTTTACGAACTGATTGAGCGCATCGGCCAGTTCCCCAATCAGGTGGAGCTGCTGGGCCGCGCAGTGATCGACAATCCGCCCATGCTGATTCGCGACGGCGGCGTGATCGCGCCGGGTTATAGCGAAGAGCTGGACGAGCTGCGCTCCATCAGCGAGAACGCCGGCGCCATTCTGGTGGATATCGAAACCCGCGAACGCGAACGTACCCAGCTTTCCACCCTGCGAGTGAAGTACAACCGGGTGCATGGCTATTACATCGAGCTGTCACGGCGGGAATCGGACCAGGCGCCAGCGGATTATCAACGCCGCCAGACCCTGAAAAATGCCGAGCGGTTCATCACTCCGGAACTGAAAGAATTCGAGGACAAAGCCCTGTCCGCCTCCAGCAGGGCGTTAACGCTGGAGAAGCGTCTC
Source organism: Alcanivorax sp. UBA3183 (assembly GCF_002364155.1). NCBI lineage: Bacteria > Pseudomonadati > Pseudomonadota > Gammaproteobacteria > Oceanospirillales > Alcanivoracaceae > Alcanivorax > Alcanivorax sp. UBA3183. The sequence continues at coordinate 5,286 of NZ_DEXN01000006.1, read as the reverse complement.
TACGAAGCGCTGCTGGAAAAAGTGGCCGCCGACCTGCACGCCCTGCAGCGCAGTGCCGCCGCCGTGGCCGAGCTGGATGTGCTGGCTTCCCTGGCCGAGCGCGCCGAAGCACTCAACTGGGTGCGCCCGCAACTGGTGGACGACGATGCCATCATCGAAATCGTCGATGGCCGTCACCCGGTGGTGGAGCAGGTGCTGGACGATGCCTTCGTGCCCAACAGCCTGCATCTGGACGACGCCCGCCGCATGGTGATCATCACCGGCCCGAACATGGGCGGTAAGTCCACCTACATGCGCCAGACCGCCCTGATTGCCCTGCTCGCCCATCTGGGGAGCTGCGTACCCGCAGCCAGTGCCCGCATCGGCAGCCTGGATCGCATCTTTACCCGTATCGGTTCGTCCGATGATCTGGCCGGCGGCCGCTCCACCTTTATGGTGGAAATGTCCGAGACCGCCAACATCCTCAACAACGCCACCGCCCACAGCCTGGTATTGATGGATGAGATCGGCCGCGGCACCAGCACCTTCGACGGCCTCAGCCTGGCCTGGGCCGCCGCCGAACACCTGGCGCGCAACCTGAAGGCCTTCACCCTGTTCGCCACCCACTATTTCGAGCTGACCCAGCTGCCCGACCAGTTGCCCGGCATCTACAACGCCCACCTGACCGCCAGCGAGCACGATAACCGCATCGTGTTTCTGCACCGGGTACAGGAGGGCCCTGCCAGCCGCAGCTATGGCTTGCAGGTGGCCCAGCTGGCCGGGGTGCCACAGAGCGTGATCCATCAGGCAGGGGAAAAGCTGCGCGAGCTGGAAGCCGGTAAACCACTGGCACCCGCAGACCGTTCAACCCCAGCTGCCGCCACACCGTTAGCGGCCCCTGCCCAGGCCAGCCTGTTTGCCGAGCCCAGCGCCGTGGAGCATGCCCTCAAGGAACTGGATCCGGACGATCTGACACCGAAGCAGGCGCTGGAAGCGCTGTACAAGCTGAGAGGACTGCTTTAGGCGTTGTAGGAGCGCCGCTTGAGGCGCGAAGCACCCAGAGTCGAGTCACGAGAAACGGAAAGCAACGCTCCCACCCACGAGTTTTCGCAACTCGCTTCTCGTGACTCGTCTCTCCGTACAAAGGCCGGTTCGCGCCTCAAGCGGCGCTCCTACGAAGCCAGGCCACCGCGATCTGTCCTCTCCGGCCCTGTCGGGTTATTACCTTATATCAAGGCTTTGTTTGCCTGCCCTTGGTCATGTCGCTAGACTAGCGCCACCCCAAGCGAGACAGGCCCTGCACTGCTATAATCAGCAGTCTGGCGCTGTACAAAGATCAAGACACCTGGCGAGGACAGGCTATGACGTTCGTAGTAGGTGAGAACTGCATTAACTGCAAACACACCGATTGTGTAGAAGTATGCCCGGTAGACTGTTTCTACGAAGGCCCCAACTTCCTGGTTATCCACCCGGACGAGTGTATTGACTGTGCACTGTGTGAGCCGGAGTGCCCGGTTAACGCCATTTTCTCCGAGGATGAGCTGCCAGAAGGCGAGCAGGAATTCCTGGAGATCAATGCGGACCTGGCCGAGAAGTGGCCGAACATTACCGAAATGAAAGATGCACCGGACGATGCGGAAGAGTGGGACGGTGTGCCTAACAAGCGCGACAAGCTGGTTCGTGAGTGGGAAGGCTAAGGCCTTCCCGGCGGACCCGGTAAGCCGTCTACCCCGGCTTTACCATTTCGCAGACAAAGAAAAAGGGCGGCATCCTGCCGCCCTTTTTGCGTCGAGTCATCCTGACCCTTTTGCGCTCACCGCAACATCCTTGCGTGCTGTCCTTGCTTATCCTTGTGCCCATATCCCTGAACACGAATCCACTATATCAACGGCTCCAGGCCGTTTGGGTAAAATAAATATTAAAAGTCTGCCCAAAAACCACCCAAAAAAAATAAAACCATTTAAAATCAATAACTTACCTTTATTTTGTCGCTTCAAAACAGCCGAAATCAGCCGAAAAAGACTGCTTTTTCCTACAGCTTTGTAAGAGATCTCTTACAAGCCAGCGCCACCCCTTCCCAGATTCATGAACAACAGCCCCGTAAACGAAACATGGGGATGCCAAAACGCGCCCATGTTTTTACATTTTCTCACCCGTTTTTACAGCACTGCCAAGCGCTTACCGTTAGCATTGTCTCCATGAAGTGAAGGGCCAGGGCCCCTAAAAACTTCGACCAGTATCCCCCCAAGGCGCTAGCAATAGCGCTCACAACCCCCCTCTTCCACCCCCCAAATTAGGAAGAGGGTTTTTTTTGTCTGAAATTCGCTAAAACGGAGTCTGATCAGATCTGACGCAAGGCATCACAGGCCTGGTCGAAGGCATCGCGCAGCCGAGTCAGCAAATCGGAAACCTGCCCCAACTCGCCTTCACGAGCCAGACTCTCCAGCTGCATGCACAGCTCGAAAACCCGCACCGCACCCAGATTGCCGCTGCTGCCCTTGAAGCTGTGCGCTTGGCGGCGCAGGGTTTCCTGGTCGCCCGCCGTATACGCGGACGCCAGTGTCTGGAGACGTTGCTCGCCATCCCGCTGAAAGGAATCGACCAACATGGAGAAATCCTGGCCCATTACATCCTGTAGTTCTGTAACGACCTCATCGTCGAGAATCGCTGAATCTTGCATACCGGCTCCGTCTTCCTTTACGGGGGTAACCCTAACCATTAATCATGAAATCTTATGTGGAATATCTCGAAAATCCAGAAAAAATTAGTAGCGGGACGTTAAATGAGGCTTTCCGTGCTTGGGATATCTGAACCCTCCAGGAAGTTATTCCGTTCCCTGGAGCACGGGCAATAAACCACAGGACTGCGCACGTATCACGTCATCACGGGTATCCACGTCCCATAGGACCGGTAAACGAACCACCCGCTCCCCGGGAAAACAGGCAATGCTGTCGGCCAGGGCCTGTTCGCCGCCGAACCGAACACCACGGAAGCGCTTAGGGTGCCACAGCGCTTGGCTGGAACTGCCGATCAACACATAGCCGCCATCCTCGCTGGGACCAAATACCACCGGCGCCTTGTCCAGCGCCTGCAGGGCCTGCTCGAAGTAATCCTGGTCCAGTACCGCACAGTCACTGCCAACCAGTAACACCTGATCGGCCTGGGCCAGGCCGCTATTCAGGGCCTGGGCCATTTTTTCCCCCAGGTCTTCGCCCTGTTGCAGGTGACAGGACCAACCATGGCGTTGCGCCAATGCCTGCAGCTCCGTATCGGCTTGATCCAGCCATAGCTGCACCCGACCCGGAAAACCACAGGCCGCGGCAATCGTGCGGGTCAACAACAGCCGGTACAGCGTGAGGGCACCCTCTTCGCCAAAATCGGGGATCAATCGGGTTTTCACCCGGCCTGCCTGCAGCGCCCGGGCAAAGACGATCAGCAGCGGCTGCGAGGTGCTCTCAGTGCTCGCCATAATAGTCCCGGTACAGTTGCTCGGGCTGGGCGCCACGCCAGTAGCGATAGCGCAGGGACCACATCAGCCAGATGGTCGGCCAGGCCCCCCGCGATTCCCAGCGACGGCTGCTGGTGGTCAGCACAGGGCGCAGACAATGGGGTCGTCCCTGCTCCTGCTTCAACCGCCGGCTCAGGGCAATGTCTTCCATCAAGGGCTGGTCTGGATAGCCTTCCAGAGCGGTAAAGATATCGCGGCGCACGAAGATACCCTGGTCTCCGGTGGCAATGCCGGAAAACCGGGAGCGCACATTGATCATGGCGCCGATGACGCGGAACAAAAAACGCCGGCCACTCAGGCGCACATCAAAACGGCCCCAGCGGGCGTCGGCCGGCAGGCGCATCAGTTGCTGCCGGTGGGTGCCATCAAGCTGGCTATCCGCATGGACAAACCACAACCAGTCGCCACTGGCCTGACGGGCGCCGGCGTTCATCTGCCGGGCACGACCAGGGGCACTGAGCACTACCCGATCCGCCAGCTCACGGGCAATCTCCACACTGTTATCAGTACTGCCGCCATCCACCACCACCAGCTCATCCCCGGCTTGCAGGGCATGGCGAAGCATGGTCAGGGTCGCGTCCAGATTGCCGGCTTCGTTATACACCGGCACGATCACACTGACGGTGGTCTCGCTCACCCCAGAGAACCACTGCAACTACTACCGGCACCCGCGGTACAGCCGAAACAATGGTCCGCCACATAGATAGGCTCGCCTTCCAGATCGTGATCCAGCAACCCGGACAGGTGCGGGTGGCCCTCATGGTGCCCCAGGGGCATATCCAGCATCTGGTTGAAGTCACAATCGTACAGGTAGCCCTGATAATCCACGCTCACCGTGGCCCGGCACATCACCGCCGGCAGGGTGTCGCGGTTGAAGCTGTCGCGCAGCAGCTGCATGTAATCGTTGAACTGGTTGTGGGCCAACAGCACGGCACCGAAACGGCTGATGGGCATATTGGTGATGGTAAGCAGACTGTTGAACCGCAGCCCGAAGCGTTCATCCAGCTCACGCTTATAGTCCTCTTCCAGCACCGCCTGGGGTGGCGGCAGGTTCGGGCCAGTGGGGTTATAGACCAGGTCCAGCAACAGTCCGTCACTGCCATAGCCTTGGGCATTAAGCCGGCGAATAGCTTCTATACTGCCCTGATACACCCCCTTGCCGCGCTGCGCGTTCACATTCTCTTCCAGATAACAGGGCAGTGATGCCACCACATGCACCCGGTTATCCGCCAGAAACTGCGGCAAATCCTCGTAACCCGGCTCCAGCAGAATGGTGAGATTACAACGGTCGATGACTTCCACATCCATAGCCCTGGCCTGTTCCACCAGATAACGGAAATGGGGGTTCATCTCCGGCGCACCGCCGGTGAGATCCAGTACCTTGATATCGCGCAGCCGGATCACCTCCAACACCATGTCCACGGTTGCCAGGTCCATCAGTTCAGTGCGCGTAGGGCCCGCGTTCACATGGCAGTGAACGCAACTGAGGTTACAGAGATACCCCAGGTTCACCTGCAAGATTGACGTAGCGTGGCGCCGCAACGGCGGGAAGTCGGTGCTGCTGCGCACCAGTAAATCGTGGGTATCCTGCATACGTCACCTGTGTCAGTTTCCTCAATGCTAGCAATTGGATGCGGGCTTGTCGCAAAGGTTACGTGAACGCTGCAAGATCGAGGCAATATGGTGGCAGCCCCAGAGTGTCATGTGGGTATTTGGGGCTATTTTTGCGGCAACGCTATAGCAAGGAAATAGAGAGGCAGGAGCCTGTATTGTTTTTGCTGTAGGAGCGGCGCTTGAGC
>NZ_DEXN01000041.1:0-5051 GCF_002364155.1 Alcanivorax sp. UBA3183 | reverse complement strand
TGAAAGGCAAGAGGCCGCGCTCAAGTGATGAGCGCGGCCTCTTGCCTTTCAGTTTAAACCCCACGTTTTCCGCGACGTTATCAATTATCCATTCTCAATTATCAACTGCCCTCAAGCAATCGCCCCTTCCCGCGCCCACTCACAGCGCACTCTCAGGGGCGCCTCGGAAGGTTCGTGGCACACCTCCGCGCTGTCCCAGACGAAGGTATGGAAGCCGGACAGCTCGGTTTCCAGGTGTACCACCGCATTCACCCAGTACATGTTCTTGAGCAGGGATTCGAACTTGGCGATCCAGTGCTCCCATTCGTACTCCACCGCCCGGTAGGACATGCCAAAGTGGATCACCTGGGTCTGGAAGGTGCCGCCCATCAGGTCATCACCGGGCACAGAGAACATTTCCCGGCACAGGAATGGCCATTCATCGGCCTGAGGAAGTTGCCGGACAGCCCTACGGTTATGAAAACAGTGCGCCTTGCGCTCCTGGATGGAGCCAAACGGCAGATGTTTGATACACCCGTAAACGATGGATTCGTTATCCAAGCTGCCCCCTACTGCATGATTGCTAGCGGCACTTTAGCAAAACCCCGCCATTTTGTGCGCAACAGGACACCAAAACCTGCACCAGGTCCCACGTATACCGTTGGAGCTTTGCTCGCAAAGCGAAGAGGCGAACCTCCGTATACCTGACGGTTTCGCTTTGCGAGCAAAGCTCCAACGGTGGCCACCGCCTGAAATGAAAAACCATGCCACCCCGCAGGAAACGTAGGGTGGATTAGCCGCAGGCGTAATCCACATTTTCCCTACCGCCCACAGCTGTTCATCTGCTGCTGGTAACGATTGGCCGTCGTGGCGGTGCGCTGTGCCGCGCCCTTCATCCATTTATTGTTTTTCCAGGTACCACGGGCATAGCCACCGTGGCCAGCATAATAGTTGAGATACAGGTTGTAGGTGTCGTTGCGGGCGACGCCGTTTTTTCTATGGCTCTGGTAGTGGTACCAGCCCACAAAACGCACCGCGTCCTTGAACTTGTTGCGTTTGGCCCCGTGACGGCCAGTGTCATCCTGGTACCACTGCCAGGTGGAATCCAGGGCCTGGGGGTAACCATAGGCGGAAGACGGTCGTTTCCAGGGGATAAACCCCAGCAGCTTGGTGCGGGGCGGCTTGGCCCGGGCCTGAAACCCGGATTCCTTGTAGATCGTCGCCATCAACACCGGTACCGGCACGCCGTATTCCTTTTCCGTGTTTTTGGCGTACTTGTACCAGTTGTTGAACCAGCCACCCCGCTGGTCAAATACCGCGCAGACATTGTCTGTCTGGGTGGGTGTGCCAGCACAGCCACCCAGAAGCAGTGTCGCCAGCAGCAGGGTCAGGCCAATTTTCATAAAGCTCCCGGATCAATGCCGTGTTGTTCGAATACGGACAGTAGCGCGGCCTCATCACAGACCTCAACCCCCAGGGACTCCGCCTTGGCAAGCTTGGAGCCAGCGGCAGCGCCGGCCACTACCATGGATGTATTCTTCGACACAGAACCGGACACTTTGGCTCCCAACTCCTGCAAGCCCTGTTTTGCCTGGTCACGGGTGAATTGTTCCAGCGTCCCGGTAAGCACCCAGGTCTGCCCTTCCAGGGGGCGACTTTCCGCCTGCGCCGGGGCGCGGTCGAGCAACTCCGCCACCATGGCTTCGGCGTCCTGCAACCGGGCCAGCCAGCCGTTATCCGCCAATGCCTTGGCCAGCTGCGTCATCACACCGGAGCGCACGCCTTTAGGTTCTGCACCGGCCCCTTCCGCGGCCCCCGCATTCAGCTCGGCAACGGTGCGATAATGGTTGCCCAGGGTGTCCAGAGACTTGTCACCGATACCCTCAAGGTTCATGCCCAGCCGCTTGGCGGATTTCAGTAACTGCGCCAATGTCAGGCTGTTCACAAAAGTCGCGGACGGTTCACCACTGGACTGCGGGTTCACCCCGGCGGCCAGCAGCCCATCAATCACCGCCTCGTTATCGGCTTCGGCAAAGAAGGCACCAATGGCCTTGGCCACTTCCATGCCCACATCCGGCACCGCCAGCAGCAATAACAGCGGGGCTCGACGAATCGTGTCCAGGTCGCCAAAACAATCCGCCAGGCTTTTCGCCGTTTCCTCACCAATCTGCAAAATGCCCAGAGCAAACAGGAAACGTCCCAGTGCCACCGACTTGGAGTGTTCCAGCGCGGCGATCAGGTTATCGGCGGACTTTTCCCCCATGCGCTCAAGACCCGCCACCTGCTCCGGCTTCAACCGGTACAGATCGGCCACGGTGGAAATGAGTTCCTGATCCACCAGCGCATCCACCAGCTTGTCGCCCAGGCCATCGATATCCATGGCCCGGCGCGAGGCAAAATGCTTGATCGCCTCACGCTGCTGGGCACCGCAAATCAGGCCACCGGTACAACGGGCCACCACCTGGTCATCACCACGCAGAATCTCACTGCCGCACACCGGGCAGCTCGGCGGCAGGGAAATATCCTGAGCCTCCGCCGGGCGCCGTTCCGGCAACGCCCGCACCACCTTGGGAATCACATCCCCGGCCCGGTACACCACCACGGTATCGCCGATGCGGATATCCAGCCGCTGGATTTCGTCGATGTTGTGCAGGGTGGCGTTACTCACCGTGACCCCGCCCACCTGCACTGGCTCCAGCCGCGCCACCGGGGTCAGGGCACCGGTGCGCCCCACCTGCCAGTCCACGCCGTTGAGTACGGTAAGTTCTTCCTGGGCAGGAAACTTGTGGGCGATGGCCCAGCGCGGCGCCCGGCTGACAAAGCCCAGGTCCCGCTGCCAGTCGAACCGATTGACCTTGTAGACCACCCCATCGATGTCGTAACCGAGGCGGTCACGCTTTTCCAGAATACCGTGGTAAAAATCCAGTAATGCCTCAACCCCTGCACACACACGCACTTCCGGATTGACCCGCAGATTCCAGCTGCGCAGGGCATCGAGCATGTCTGAATGGGTCGCCGGTTCGGGGACGCCTTCCAGTTGCGCCATGGAATAGGCGTAGAACTCCAGCGGCCGGCTGGCAGTGATCCGCGAATCCAGTTGCCGCAGGCTGCCGGCGGCGGCATTGCGGGGGTTGGCGAAAACCTTCTGCCCCGCCTCTTCCTGCCGGGCATTCAGCGCGGCAAAGCCACCATGGGGCATCACCACTTCGCCACGCACTTCCAGCCGGGACGGCAGCGTGTCGCCACGCAGTTTCAGGGGCACCGAACGGATGGTGCGAGCGTTGACGGTAATGTTCTCACCGGTCTGCCCATCACCACGGGTGGCGGCCCGCACCAGCTCCCCGTCCACGTACAACAAGGAAATCGCCAGCCCGTCCAGTTTCGGCTCGGCCACATAATCCACGGTGCCGGACACATCCAGGCGCTCGCGCACCCGCTTGTCAAAGGCACGCAGCTCATCGTCGTCGAAAGCATTATCCAGGCTGAGCATGGGGACTTCGTGCTGCACCTGATCGAACGCTTCCAACGGCACATCGCCCACCCGCTGGGTGGGCGAATCCGGGGAGACCAACGACGGGTGCTCCGCCTCCAGCGCCTGCAATTCCCGGTAAATGCGGTCGTACTCCGCATCCGGCACCGCCGGATCATCGAGCACGTAATAACGATAGGACCAGTCGTTAAGCTGGTCGCGGAGGTGTTGGGTTTTCTGAATGATGTCTTGGGAAGGCTGGCTCACGGGACGGAGATTTCCTGTGTCTTAATCTTCTTTAGGAGGCTGCTTGAGACGCGAACCGGCGCTGTATCGGTGTTGTCTTCTTTAACCGCTTCGCGCCTCATACCCGCAGGGCACAGAGAGCGGCGCTCCTACGGTGCCATGTCAGACGTAGGGTGCACTGAGCCTGAGCGAACTGCACCTTTCCGGCCTTTGCATGGTGCAGTTCGCGTAGGCTCAGTGCACCCTACGCTCCAGCCCCAACGGTGCCGCTTTTCCTCGCAGCTAGCAGCTCGAAGCTAGTCGCTGCTTTTTACGCACTAGGCACTCGCTGGCGACGTTCGAATTCCTGCACCCGCTGGCGTAAATGCTCCATGGTCTGCGGGGTCAGCACGCTGTGCTGTTCGTCTTTCAGGTCACCGTCCAGTTCACTGGCCAAACGGCGGCAGATGGACAGCATCTTGTCCAGCGCACCCAGCGCATCCGTAGCGCCCGGCAGTTTCAGGAAAAAGGTCACCCCGGCAAAGGTCTTTTCTTCCATGGTATCCAGGTCAAAGGTGCCCGGCTCAACCGCATTGGCCATGGAAAACTGCAGCTCATCGCGGCCATCCAGAGTGATATGCCGATGGAAGATGTTCATCTGCCCGTAGCGCAGGCCGGATTCCAGCAGCAATCGCAGCAGATCGTTACCGGCAAAGGGCGCGCCACGATGGGCAATCAGGTGCACCACGATCACTTCCAGCACCGGTTGGGGTTCGCGGTGGCGTTCCGTCTTTCTTTCCGGCTGTCGCTCAGCCGGTTTCTTCTCGGCAGCCCGTTGCTCCACTACCGGTTTCGGCGGCTCGCGGGGCGGTTCCGGTTGTTTCGGCGGTTCCCGGTATGCTGTGGGCTCGTCCACCGGCTCGGGCTCCCTGTCACCGTCGAACAGGTTCTGTTGTTCGGCGGTGGGGATCTCCTCGGTAACGGCTTCGTCCGGCTCCATCATGGTGGGCGGCGCGTCAGCCCGCTCCTGCGAGTCCATTTCCATGGCCCGACGTACCACACGGGCGGTGCCGATCAGCTCCGGGTTGTAATCGCTTTTCTCGGGTTCGTCTTCCTGAGCATCCCGGTAACGCGGGTCGATACGCATACGCAGCCGACCCTGCCGTTCCTTGATCATGCGACGGACACCGTCCGCCAGGATCAGCAGGATCAGAATAACCAGAATGCCAATCAATGTTTCCAGATTCAGGCCCATTGCCTCATCTTCCTTGCTTGCGCTGCACGACCTTCGATGGCCGTGTTGGATTCTTTACATGTTCACGTGCCAGAGTTCAAAACCTGCCCTCTCCCCCACCCCCTCTCCCGCAAGCGGGAGAGG
>NZ_DEXN01000013.1:38578-119862 GCF_002364155.1 Alcanivorax sp. UBA3183 | reverse complement strand
CAGATGGGCCCTTCAGGCCGCGCTGAGTACGCAAGGAGTTATTCAGAGGCTCCCAAGGTAATCATTTACCAACACCTCTCAACGTCGGAGTGACCATGTCCAACTCGCCACAACAATGGTTGCAGGCCTTCACCGGGGGCTTCATTGCTACCCTGCTGTTTCACCAGGGGGTATTGGCGCTGTTCTGGCTGGCGGGCCTTATCCCGGCGGCGCCCTGGAACATGACCCCGGTACCGCCCCTGGGCATTCCCCAGGTTTTGTCACTGGCATTCTGGGGCGGGGTCTGGGGTATTCCGGTCTGGTGGCTGATCCGCCGCTGGCAGGGTATCCGGCACTGGCTGGGGGCGCTGATTCTCGGTGCCATCGGCCCGACACTGGTGGCCATGCTGCTGGTGTTCCCCTTAAAAGGTCTGGACGTGAACGCCACCAAGGTGGTCGGTGGCCTGATCGTCAATGGCGCCTGGGGGCTGGGGCTGGCCGCGTGGATGTGGTTTAACCGGTCGCGTTGGCAGAATTGATTCTTTTCCCTGGAAACAGGCGCCGCTGGCGCCTGTTTTCGTTGTAATTTCTATTGGCCGCACAGTCATGGAATGGCACGAACAGCCCTAGTCTTGTTTTGCCATCATGGTAGCGTTGGCCTTCTTTTTATCGGCGGGAGCCAAGCATGCCCAGTAACACTCATACCGTGATGGTCACCGGCGCTTCCGGCTACATTGCCGGCTGGATCGTCAAATACCTGTTGGAAGCGGGCCATACCGTGCATGCCACGGTGCGTGATCCCAACAAGGCCAAGAGCGTGGATCATCTGAAACGCATCGCCGACGCTGCCCCCGGCACCCTGAAACTGTTCAAGGCTGACCTGCTGGATGCGCAGAGTTTCGATGCGCCCATGCAGGGCTGCGACATTCTCATGCACACCGCCTCGCCGTTCGTGCTGGAGGGCTTTACCGATGCCAACGAGGCTCTGGTGCGCCCGGCCGTGGAAGGCACCCGCAATGTGCTCAATGCCGCTAACCGCTGCGACACCCTCAAGCGCGTGGTGCTCACCAGCAGCGTGGCCTCGGTATACGGTGATGCCACCGACATGAAGGGCAAGAGCGCCTTCACCGAAGCAGACTGGAATACCACCAGCAGCGTCGACCATAACCCCTACCAGTACTCCAAGGTGGCCGCCGAGCGCGAAGCCTGGAAGATCCACGATGGCCAGGAGGGCAGTGCAGAAAGCCGTTGGGATCTGGTGACCATCAATCCGGGCATGGTCTATGGCCCCTCACTGACCAACGCCAGCAACTCCGCCAGCATTGGCACCCTGCTGGACATGGGACGCGGTAAACTGAAAACCGGCGTGCCGGCACTGGAATACGGCATGGTGGATGTGCGTGAAGTGGCGCAGGCTCACCTTTTAGGCGCGTTCAACCCGGAAGCAGAAGGGCGCTACATCCTGGTCAGCCAGTCCGTGTCCATGCTCGACATCGCCGGCATCCTGCGCAAGCAATTCGGCAAGCAATACCCCTTCCCGATGATGAAGGTGCCCAAGCCGGTGGTATGGGCCGTTGGCCCATTCATGGGCCCGGTCACCCGCAAGTTCATCAGCCGCAACGTGGGCTACCCGCTGCGCTTCGAAAACAGCCGCAGCAAGACGCTGGGTGTGAATTATCGACCGGCGGCGGATACCTTGAAGGATCACTTCGATCAGGTGCTGGAAGACGGGCTGGTAAGACGGCGCTAAACGCAGCGGCTTGCTGAAAGAACCTTCGCCTTGCGAGCAAGGCTCCAACAAACTTCCGTATCCGTTGGCGCTTTGCTCGCAAAGCGAGAGGCCGAAGCCTGCTCCACCTTTCGTGATGCAAGCATCATCTCTTACAAAGCCAAAACGTAGGGTGGATTAGCCGGAAGGCGTAATCCACCTTTTGAAGCGGTGAATGTCATGGTGGATTACGCCTTCCGGCTAATCCACCCTACGCCCCGAATCAGGACTGGCTGGCTTCCTCGCGGCGCGGTTCGTAGGGTTCTCCGCCACCCGGGAAGGCCAGGCGCAGATTGTTCAGCCAGGTGGTGCCGAACTGGCGAAACAGGGAGGCGCTGTTGTACGGAATGCCGTAGCGGTCAGCCAGTGCCCGTACCCGGGGTGCGACTTCCTTGTAGCGGTTGCTGCACATATCCGGAAACAGATGATGTTCGATCTGGTGTGACAGGTTGCCGGAGAGAATATGGAACAGCTTACTGCCTTCAATATTGCAAGAGCCCAGCATCTGGCGCAGATACCAGCGACCACGGGTTTCGCCTTCCACCTGTTCCAGGGTGAAGTTGTGGGCCCCGGCAGGGAAGTGCCCGCAGAAGATAATGGTGAACGCCCAGATGTTGCGGATCAGGTTGGCCACCGCATTGGCACCGGCCACCATGCCGAATACCAGCAGGGGCGAGAAGGGCACAAAGAAGGAAATCGGAATTGCCACCAGCGCCGCCGCCAGCGGCCAGGCGATGTAATCCTTGGCCACCTGCCGCCATACCTTGTAACCGATACGTTTTAACAGGGGCGTAAAGTCCTTCAGCTTGTTCTTGCCTTTCAGGTGATCATCGATGGCTTGTTCATGGACGGCCACGCCTTCTTCGAACAACAGCATCAGCAGAATGAAATAAATCGGCTGCAAAAGAAACGCCGGCTTCCACTTCTGCATGGGTGTCACCCGCATGATGCCGTAGCCCACATCCAGATCCTTCTCCAGCACATTGGTCCAGGTGTGGTGCACCACGTTGTGCGAATGCATCCAGCGGTCGGACGGGCTCATGGTGTCCCATTCCCAGGTGTTGGACTGAATCTCCGGGTCCTTCATCCAGTCCCACTGGGCGTGCAGCACGTTATGGGCAATCTCCATGTTTTCCAGGATCTTGGCGATGCCGAGCGCGAATACACCCAGGCCCATGATGGTGAGTGCCACTGGCCAGGTCGCCAGCGCGTGCCCCCAGGCAGGAATGAAAAACAGCGACAGGTAAATCACAAAGCGGGAGCTCACCGCCATGGTGCGCTGGGTCTTGATCACCTTGAGGATATAGGCGCGATCCCGGTCGCCCCGGGAATCAAATACCTCGTTGCGAATGGCTTCCAGCTCGCGGCCGAATTCTTCGATCTGTTCATCGGTCAGGTCGACCGGGTATTGATGGGTTTTCATGATTCTTCCCTCACAAATCCAGTTCGCAGTCGCCGGCGGCGGCGCAGATGCAGGTTTGTACAATGCTGCCTGCCTCGTTCAGTACCTCACCGGTACGCAGGTCTCGCACACACCCGGAAACCAGGGTGGTGTTGCAGGTATGGCAGATGCCCATGCGGCAGCCATGGGGCGGGTTCATGCCTGCCTCCTCGGCCACTTTCAGCAGTGGTGTGTCACTGTCGCCGTCGGCTTCCACATCGCTCTGTGCAAAGCGCACCCGACCACCTACTGCATCGTCGGGAATCTCGGTAAAGGGAGCGCGGAATCGCTCCACATGGAGCTGGCGGCTACAGCCCGCTTCTTCCATGCATTGCTCAATGGCTTCCAGCAGGGAAGGGGGGCCGCATGCGTACACATCCCGGTCTTTCCAGTCCGGGCAGAGCGCATCCAGCTGGGCCTTCGAAAAGCGGTTACGGCTCGGGTCGTCGCCCTCGCGGCTATAAATCAGATTCAGGTGATAGCGATCGTTGTACCGATCCATTGCCTTCAATTCCTTGCCCAGCACCACATCAAACTCGTGGGGTGCGTAGTGAATATGGCAAGTATCCGGCAAACGACCCTGGGCAATCAGGCTGTTGATCATGCTGAACGCCGGGGTGATGCCGCTGCCTGCAGTAATGAACAGCGGCTGAATCGGCTGCGCATCCGGCAGGTAGAAGTCCCCCTGCGGCAGCCCGATGGGCAGGTAATCACCTACCTTGATATTGCGCACGATGTGGTGAGAGATGGTGCCCTTGTCGATGGCCTTCACGGTAATGGTGAAGCAATCGTCCTCCCGCTCCGGCGGAGAAGAGATGGTGTAGGTGCGGGTGTAATGCTTGCCGTTGGCGGGGATGCCCACACGCACATGCTGGCCCGCACGGTGGCCCCGCCAGTTCAAACCGGGGCGCAGGGTGAGGGTGCGCGCATCCTTGGTTTCATCCCAGACCTTGACGACGCGGGCCTGCATCTTGTGCGTGGTCCACAGGGGATTGACCAGCTCCAGGTAATGGGAAGTGCGCAAGGGCCAGGCAAAGTAATCGGTGATGGTACTCAGGCGAGACCAGATGGATGGTGATGCACCTGGCTCAGGCTGGGCGGGTTGACGCATAACGGTTCCTCGGTCGTTGTCATTATGTGAGGTGTAGCTCGCCTGGCGGGCCAGGCTGGCGGCGGGCAGCCGGGGCGGCTCGCCATAGTCCGTTTTGTCACTGTTGTTGTAGCTGTCTCATGTCCGGTTCGGATTTCAGTATCCGCTTGTGCGGGGCGTGGTGACCAACCCCTTTTACCGAATCCCTACGCAATACCCATGCAGACATACAAACGGGTACAGCGTGGCAAGTGCACATATGTATGTGTACATGTGTTTACAAGACTAAAATGACAACGCCTCGCTTGTCTACCCTGTTTTTGATAACGGCAAAACTCCGCCCAGTTGGAGCCATGTTGGCAAGGCGAATAACCACGGCTCAAGCCGGTAACAGCGAGCCCCGCTGAAATCCATCGCCCCCGGCTCAACTGTTGGTACACTGCACGCCTGATTTCCTGACACCCGGGCCCTTTACGTGACTGATACCCTGTTTTCTTCCCTGCCTCTCAGCGGCGACATGCTCGCCAACCTGGACACACTGGGCTACACCGCCATGACACCGGTGCAGGCGGCCAGCCTGCCGCCCCTGTTGCAGGGCCGGGATGTGATCGCCCAGGCCAGCACCGGCAGCGGCAAGACCGCCGCCTTCGGCATCGGCCTGCTGCACCCGCTCAACCTGCGCTATTACGGCTGTCAGGCACTGGTGCTGTGCCCGACCCGGGAGCTGGCCGATCAGGTGGCCGCCGAGATCCGGCGCCTGGCCCGCGGCGCTGGCAATATCAAGGTGTTGACCCTCTGTGGCGGCCAACCCATCGGCCCGCAGATCGGCTCCCTGGAGCATGGCGCCCAGGTGGTGGTGGGCACCCCGGGGCGGATACTCAAGCACCTGAGCAAGGGCACCCTCAGTCTCGACGGCCTCAATACCCTGGTGCTGGATGAAGCGGACCGCATGCTCGACATGGGCTTCTTCGATGATATTGCCGAAGTGATTCGTCAGACCCCAGAGCGTCGCCAGACGCTGCTGTTCTCCGCCACCTACCCGGCGGGCATCAAGCAACTGGCCGAAACCTTCATGCGTAACCCGGAACACGTGGAAGTGGAAGCGATGCACGACAACACCCGCATCGAACAGCGCTTCTACGAAGTGGACCCCCTGCAACGCTACGAAGCCGTAGCCGAGGCTATCGCCTGCTTCCGACCCACCAGCTGTGTGGTGTTCTGCGTCACCAAGCAGCAGTGCCAGGACGTTGTCAGCCAGCTCTGCCGTCAGCGGTTGTCCGCCAGAGCCCTGAACAGCGACCTGGAGCAGCGCGAACGGGACGAAGTGCTCACCCTGTTCGCCAACCGTAGCCTGTCGGTACTGGTGGCCACGGACGTGGCCGCACGGGGGCTGGATATCGATAGCCTGGACATGGTGATCAACGCAGAACTGTCCCATGACCCTCAGACCCACATTCACCGGGTTGGCCGCACCGGCCGGGCCGGGGAGAAGGGTTTGGCCATCAACCTGGTGGCCCCTCGCGAAAGTCGCCGGGCCATGGCCATCGAAGAGCTGCAGGGCGAAAAGCTCAACTGGCACCCGGTCTCCAGCCTCAAACCCCGCCAGGGCGACCCCATGCTGCCGCCCACGGTGACCCTGTGCATCGGTGCCGGCCGCAAGGACAAACTGCGACCCGGCGATATCCTTGGCGCCCTCACCGGCGACGCCGGTATCCCCGGCAACCAGGTGGGAAAGATCACGGTGACCGATTACCAGGCCTATGTGGCCATTGAACGGGATAGTGCCGACTTGGCGCTGCAGAGATTGATGAGCGGCAAGATCAAGGGCAAGAGCCGTCGGGTGAAGAAGCTTTAATCCGTTCGCCCTGTAGGAGCCCCACTCCATGGGCGAATCCACCCTCTCAGGCATCGGAAAGCAAGTTGCGAAACGTAGAGTTCATCGAGCCCCGGTGACGCTAGTAGTCACTGGAATCCGTTGTCCGCCAGGGCGCTTTACCCACCCAGATGGGTTTTTCGGCAAGGCCCATTCGGGGGCGGTCATGGCTCGCCAGGCGCCGGCTTCCTGCAAATAAATCTGTCTTTGCTTCCGTAGCCAGGCTGCTCGCAGTCTCCCAGCGGGATGCGTTGGCAGTGCCCCAGCTTATTAGAATCACTTTGAAGGGACGCCTCGCTCAAGAGATAACGTGACTTTGCCGTATCAGGGAAACTGCGTTAACCACGCCTGCGCGGGATTCAGACTTGCCCGCATCATTCACAGAGCAGTTCTTGATCCTGGTGGTGCTCCCCCCCCCCCTCGCCTCATCCCTCTTTCTCATGTGAACATTGAACTGTGTCACACTTTAAGGGTATTGTTCGCTAGTCTTATATTCTTATTTGGGCGCGAATATCTTCGCGGGGTTACAGACAGGTGTAAAAGCTCGTCTGGTAATGGGGTCGGGAGACCAAAATGAACAATAAATGGATGCTGTCAGGGCTGTTGCTGCTGTTGGCTGGATGTGGCGGAGATGATAACCGCGAGCCAAATACGGAGCCGGATAACCTGGCCGAACAAGGCGGCTATGCCGCTGACGGCTACTTGGTGGGGGCCAAAGTCTGCCTTGATACTAATAAGGATTTGTCCTGTACCGATGAGCAGACTACCGCCACCACTGATGAAAACGGTCAGTTCTCCCTATACGCGAGTGCCTCGCTGTTCGAGGAGTATGAAGTCATCGTTGAGGCCATTGCTGGCGTCACCGTGGATCTCGACAATCCTGGCACCCCCATCTCCAAAGGCTACACCCTCCGGGCCCCCGCAGGTCTGAAGGATAGTGAAGAAAAAATTCCGGTGACGCCGATCAGCACGGTGCTGGCGGTCGAAAAAGAAGCTGCGCCAGACAAGACCGTACTGGAGGTCGTCAATGACTCCAGCTTTGCCGAGCAGTTGTGTCCGCTGGCCACTACCGAGGCAGAGAAGAAAGACTGTATCACCAAAGACTATGTCAAGGACGCAGACAGCACGGATGACACCACCCGGGTGCTTGCACAGCGCAAACAGCTGACGGCACGAGTGTTGGCTTCAATGCTTTCCGATGCCCAGGAAAAGGCTGGCGACAGCAACGGCAAGAAGGCGGCGGGTAATACCCTGTCGGCGAAAAGCAATCAGGTAGTTAACCAGCTGGATGAGGCCATAGGTAAAAATGGCGGTGACTTTGACGGGGTGGATACTGGCAAGTTGGCAGAGAAAAATAGCATCGTCGGAGGTGAGGGCAGTAACGCCCTGATCAATGCCAGCGAAGTGCCGTCTGAAAAGACCACCGTCATCGATGCATTCAAGGCCTCTGCCGCTACGTTTAATCTCAATGACACGGCTATTACTGCAGACCGGCTTGATGTAGGAAGTCTGCGTTGCGGTTTTGGGGGATGTTCGACGACCCACGGAGAGCACAGACTGAGAAAGGGAGTCCCGATTAACGACTGGGATGCGTACAGCAGCCAGGACTACGCACGCCTCCAGGTGGTCGATGGGGCGGTCAAGCTGATCGAATATGGCTTTGTCATTGATGAGGTACATGCGGAGTTTGCTCTGGCCGCGCAAAAGCTCAGCTTGCAGGGTCGCAGTATAGGCCAGCTGATGGATACGTTTTCAGCTTCCGCAAACCGCAAATGGCGGCATGTTTTGAACCAATGCTCGGTCTTTGAGGCGGGTGCCATAGGCCACATTGTTTCCGAGCCTACCAAATACCAGGTCAATAACCCGGCCTATGCATTCTACGGCGTGATTCCCGCGACGGTGATTCCGACCTTTGGTGACACACAGCCCGATTTTTACGAAGAGCATGATATTGCGACGATCATCAGCACGTTTACAGGTTCTGTAGGCGCGTTTTCTGTATATGTGGGTCCGGATGTATACGTCACCCTTGCGGATGGCTCGGCAGAGTTCTTCAAGGCATCGACAAGCACTAGCCTGGGAACGGTCAGCTATCGGATTGAAGCCATCAATTTATTTTTTGGCGCGGCACGGGTGGTGGTAATCAATAACCTGGATATCCCGGCGGAAGAGGCGCTTTACATTGATCAGACCAGTGAGAACCTGGGTATAGCCGTGAGCCGGGATTCATGGCTCAAGAAATATCAACCGAAGGGCTCGCTCGGGACGGTTGCTGAGAACGCATATGGCGTGGGCGTTTTCGGCACCAATGCCCCAAGTGCCCCGCGCTTTTACCTGAATACTGCCGCAGCGGAACAGCTCAAGGCCGCTGTCGATGTATCTGCGCTCGCTAGCCCAGCTCGCGACCTGGATGTGGCCACTGACTGCAGTTACACCGTCAAGACCGGGGTAGATTCGGATGGTGACGGCGTTGACGACGGCGAAGATGCATTTCCTGACGATGCCAGTGAAAGTGGTGACATCGATGGCGACGGCACTGGTGACAATGCGGATAGCGACCGTGACGGCGATGGCGTCGACAACGACAACGATGCGTTCCCGAATGACCCCACTGAAACCTCGGACCTTGATGGTGATGGTGTTGGTGACAATGCGGATACTGACCGCGATGGCGATGGCGTTATCAACGACGATGATGCGTTCGCGGATGACAGCAGTGAATCCGGTGATCTGGATGGTGACGGCGTTGGCGATAACAGTGATGAGGACCGTGATGGCGATACCGTCTGGAATGATCAGGACGCTTTCCCGGATGATCCCAACGAGTTCAGCGATATTGACGGTGACGGGATCGGCGATAACAGTGACCTGGATCGTGATGGTGATGGCGTCAATAATGTCGTCGACGCGTTCCCGAATGATCCCACAGAAACGTTAGACAGTGACGGCGACGGTGTTGGCGATAATAGTGATCCAACTCCCAATGGTGGTGGTGCTGACTCCGACGGTGACGGCTTCGAGGATAGCGTTGATGCCTTCCCTGATAACCCCGCTGAGTGGGAGGATGCGGACGGTGATGGTGTAGGTGACAATAGCGATCCGGACCCATCTGATCCGCTGATTCCCGGCGACGACTTCTGTGATCCAGTGATTGATCCGTTCTGTGATCCATTCGGGTTCTAAGCAAAGCAGGAACAACGGATACATAGCCGTCATCCTGAACACTTAAATAGTTCGGCAGGATCGGCAGCCTGAACAATCCGGCTCTCATATAATGGGAGCCGGATTTTTTGGTTCTTTAATGGCGCTTTTCATATCGACATCCCTGGGCCCGGTTGTTGTCACGACTTTCCGGCAATCAGGTGGACAAGAATCGCCGAGTGAAAAAACGCTAATTCGGCAGGTCACTGTAGCAGCCCCTCTCGAAAGGCTAACCCCTGCCTCCCTATTTCTGTAGGAGCGGCGCTCGAGCCGCGAATCCCACCGCCATCCACGCGATCCCAAGAAACAGATCCAGGAAGCCTGTTCATTCCTTTACTGCCCATGATTATGTAAATTCGAACGGGATCGCAACGCGCACCAACCACAAACAACGGCTGGCCCATGCTCGGATCGCAAGGCAGCAGCCACGACACCGTCTTGCTCGCCAGCCTGAGCCAGACAACGCAATAACGAGTAAGCTCCAATGCATCCGGCAAACGCAGGACGTCAGGCTCCATCAGTAACTGGCCTGGCGGGGTAGGAGTGGGCAGAGCAACGGAGGCAAATATGCCGGTGAAAAAAGTTGGCTGGCGGGATCTGGCCAAAGGGGTGCGCTACATGGTGCCGCCGCTGCTGGATATTCAGCGCGGCAACCTGTTGAGGCTGGCCGGGTTGCGGCCTGCCAGCAAGCAGTCCATTGGCAAGGTCATCGAATACTGGGCCCGTCGTACCCCGCATAACATCGCCTTGCGGTTCGAGGATCAGCAGTGGACCTACGCACAATTCAACGCCTGGGCAAACCGCCTGGCCGCCTGCTGGGCGGAGCAAGGCGTGGGCCCCGGTGACACCGTCGCCATCATGATGGAAAACCGGCCCGAAGCGCTGGCCTGTGTGGCGGCCACGGTCAAACTGGGTGCCATCGCCGGCATGCTCAACCACAACCAGAGTGGCGAGGTGCTGGAACACAGTATCCAGTTGGTGACGCCACGGCTGCTGGTGGTCAGTGCGGAATGTGCAGCGGCCCTGGCCACCACCTGTTTTACTCCAACGGCAAGTTCATCGAATACCTCGCAGCAAGCCTCCTCGATCTGCTACTTGTGGCACGGCGGCGACCAGGGTGAGCCTGCGCCCCCGGGCTGGCTGGATCTGGACGAATACGCCGCCCGGCAATCGGAAGCCAACCCGCCCGGCACCGGTCGAGTGCGTGCCGAGCAGCCGTGTTTTTCCATCTTTACCTCCGGCACCACCGGGCTGCCCAAGGCCTCGGTGATGACCCACTATCGCTGGCTGGCCGCCATGGCCGGAGTGGGTGGCATGACCCTGGGCATACGCCGCAAAGACGTGTTCTATTGCTGCCTGCCCCTGTACCACAACAATGCCCTGACCGTGGCCTGGGGCTCGGTGTTATCCATGGGTGCCACCCTGGCACTGGATCGCAAGTTCAGTGCGTCGCAGTTCTGGGAGCGGGTGCGCCACTACGACGCCACCGTGTTCTGTTATATCGGTGAGCTGCTCCGTTACCTGCTCAATATGCCGCCCAGTCCCACGGATCGTCAGCACCGTATCCGGTTAATCACCGGCAATGGCCTGCGCCCGGAAATCTGGGACCAGTTCGAGCAGCGGTTTGGCATTCATCGTATCTACGAGTTTTACGGTGCCAGTGAATCCAATATCGGCTTTATCAATCTTTTTGGCGTGTCGCAGACCGCCGGCTTTACGCCGCTGCCTTTCGCCATCGTCGAGTTCGACAACGACACCGAAACCCCGCGCCGTAACCACAACGGCTTTATGCAGCGCATTCCCAGGGGTGGGGTCGGCCTGCTGATCAGCGAAGTGACCCCGCGCCGCCCCTTCGATGGCTACACCGACCCCGCTGCCGGCGAGAAAAAGCTGTTGCGTGATGTCTTCAAGAAAGGCGACTGCTGGTTCAACTCCGGCGATCTGGTGCGTGACCAGGGCATGCACCACATTCAATTCGTCGACCGGGTCGGCGATACCTTCCGCTGGAAAGGGGAAAACGTGGCCGCCGGCGAAGTGGAAGGAGCCATGGCGCAGCACCCGGATATTGATCACGGCGTGGTGTACGGGGTCAGCATTCCCGGCTGCGATGGCCGCGCGGGAATGACGGCGGTCACGCTCAGCCCGGGTGTCACCCTCAACGGCCCAGGCCTGGCAGAACATCTGAACCGTTTGTTGCCTGCCTATGCAGTGCCCCTGTTCCTGCGCATCCGCGACCACCAGGAAACCACCGGCACTTTCAAATACCGCAAGGTAGAGCTGAAACAACAAGGCTTCGCGCCTGATCAGGTGGCCGAACCGGTGTACGTACTGCTGGATAGCCAGCGCGGTTACCAGCCCCTGACGGCGGAGCTGGCCCGGCAGATACAGCAAGGAGAAATACGCCTTTGACCCGGGAGCGAGCGAGTTGCACCTGCTCGTTACAGGGGCGCGCTGGGCGGCCACGATTCAACAATGGCTTTAAGCAGAGAGTAGGAGAAAGGACGCCGGGCGGCGGAATTTGACGGTAATCAGGAATGGCGCTTATTCCGCAGGAATGTCACTGAAATAGCAGTATGGTAGGGATGGGGCATCTGACCCCGGAGAGGTGAAATGGACTTTAAGGACTACTACGCCCTGCTCGGAGTGGAGCCAGACGCCGACGCTGCCGCCATCAAGACGGCCTACCGCCTTCTGGCCCGCAAATATCACCCGGATATCAGCAAGGAAGACGACGCCGAAGCCAAGTTCAAGGACGTGGCAGAAGCCTGGCAGGTGCTGAAAGACCCGGACAAGCGCGCCGACTACGACCAGCTCCGCGCCCTGCGCAACCAGCAAGGCGACCATGGCTCGTTCCAGCCGCCCCCCGGCTGGCAGCCGTCAGGCGGCGGGTTTGATCCTGCCGATGCGGGCTTTTCCGACTTCTTCGAATCCCTGTTCACCGGCGCCCGCCAGGCCCGCGGTAGCCATGCCCCGTCGCGGCGCGGCCAGGATGTGGAAATCGAGCTGCCCATCTTTCTGGAAGACACGGTCAGCAGTGAATCCAAATCGGTTTCCTACCGGTTGCCGGAGTACGACCAGTACGGTCAGGTAGTCGGTGAGAAGAGCAAAACCCTGAACGTGAAAATTCCGGCCGGTGTGACCGGTGGTGAGCGTATCCGGCTGAAAGGGCAGGGGATTGCCGGTATCGGCAATGCCCCCGCTGGCGACGTATACCTGCGCATCCGCCTGGTGCCGCATCCCTTGTTCGATGTGGAAGGCCACAACCTGATCGTCACCGTGCCGGTGGCGCCCTGGGAAGTGGCGCTGGGGGCGAAAATTGAAGTGCCCACTCTCACCGGCGCGGTTCAAATGACTATCCCGGCACACAGCCAGAACGGCAAGAAGCTGCGTATTCCCGGCAAGGGGCTGCCCGGCAAGACCGGCAAGGGTGACCTGATTGCCGTGCTGAAAGTAGTCATGCCCGATGCCACCGGCGAAGACATTGAACAGCTGTGGCAACAACTCGCCGACAAGACGAGCTTCGATCCGCGCGCACAATGGAGACGGTAATCATGGCCTCTCAACTAAGAATCACCTTATGCAGTAGCGACATTTACCAATTGGTGCAGATATCAGAGCAGGACCTGATCGACATCGTCAGCCTTGGCATTATCGAGCCCCACGACAGGCAGGCCAGCGAATGGCAATTCGACGATGCCGTCGTCGCTGACATCGCCCGCGCCACCCGCCTGCGACGTGACCTGGAAATCAACTGGGCAGGCGTGGCACTGGCCATGGAGTTGCTGGATGAAGTGGAGGCGCTACGCCGGGAAAACCGCGAGCTACTACGGCGGCTAAAACGGTTCGAGGCGTGATGATTCCCGATGGCGCCCATTTCAGCTACCAGGGGCGCCTCTTTCCTTTTCCCTCTTTGTTGGAGCCATGCTCGCATGGCGAACCCCCAACCCAATAAACGCCCACACCGCCAGACGACCCGCACCACCCCCTAAACAAGAAAATGAAACCCATTCATTTATTTCAGACCACAGATTGTGTAAATTCGAACTGGATCACAAATAACCAATACCAATAATAACGGCCGGCCAGGGTGGCACGGCCTGAAACAGCGAATCCGGGGAAGGGATGCCAGTCTGTTTACGTAACCAGTCAATCCTGTTGCGACCGGCCCATGCACGGCCCGGACACCAACAGCCATGAGTACCGTCCTGCTCGTCATTATTGTGGCAGTGGCCGTGTTACTACTTCGGAAGCCGTTGTCGTCCGGCTCTGGCCAATTCTCCTATCGTCGTAAGCCCTACCTGCTCAGCAAAGCGGAACGCTCTTTCTATGGCGTGCTCTCCCAGGCTGTGGGCGACAACGCCCTGATCTTCTCCAAAGTCCGCGTTGCGGATGTGCTTGCTCCCCAGAAAGGCCTCAATCGAGCCAATTGGCAGCGAGCCTTCAACAAGATTTCCGCCAAACACGTCGATTTCCTCCTCTGCGACCCACAAGACTGCGCCGTAAAACTGGCCATTGAGCTGGATGATGCCAGTCATGGTTCAGCCAAACGGCAGAAGCGCGATGCCTTTCTGGAACAAGCCTGTGAATCAGCTGGGTTGCCTCTGCTAAGAATCAGGGCTGCCAGGGGATATGGGGTGGCAGATATTCGTCAGCAGGTTGAGGCGGTGCTGTTTCCTAGGCAGCAAGACTCGTCTCTGGAGAAACCGGAACAGGTTGAAGGGCTGCGCGTTGAAATAACAGTCAGAGGTCAGGAAAGGGCTGATAGCCAGACCGAGGGACAAGCAGGTAAGCCGATAGAGGCTCCCACTGGTGTCGAAGTCGCTGCTCAACCCGTTGCGCCTGCTTGCCATCAGTGTGGTGAGGTGATGGTGCTGCGGAAAGCTCGCTCAGGGAAGAATGCAGGGCAGCAGTTTTGGGGGTGTAGTGCATTTCCGAAGTGTCGGGGAGTGAGGAAGTGTTGAGTTATAGACACAGGGGCAAGACCGGACCCCATTGTTCTAAATAGACGAATAGAGAAGGAAAAAATGAGTGCTTTAACATATGAGAGGCGTGACATGTGTCGCCCATGCCCGGTTGACGCTATTACCCAGGGATCAATTTTCAATTATGCATTTAGCGAGGATCTCGATAATAAAAATGTTCTCGGAATGCTGATCAGCGCTAGATGTGATTTGGCAAATTTGAAAACATCAAAGTATAGCTATGTTCCTGTCGTTTCCCTTGAGGATTATATTTTTCACTATCTTGCAAGAAAGCTTTTTCTTGATCAAAAAAAAGAAGAGGTTGGTAAGATTAAAAATATGGTGAAAGATCTAGGGCATGATCCGGGAATTATTGATGTATATGGAATAAAAAAATGTATTGATAAAATTGTTGAAAAACAGAAAGCGAAAGAAAAAGCAAATGAGGCGTTTGAAAAAATTGAGTCGCTAAATGAATTGATTAATAAAAACTCTGATCGATATACAAAAGATGATCTCGCTATTATTCCGAGTAAAAAGTTTAAGTCAGAATTCTCTGATTTGTCTCAGAACAAAGCAGAAGGTTATTATTTGATCGATGATGTGGTGGATCATAATAATAGGGAGGCTTCTTTAGGGCCCCACGTAGTCTTGTTAAGAGAGGTTCATCATATGAGTGCTGAAATAGCGGAGTTTATTAAAAAGGGGTGTGTCCATGATGAGCTTCTCGAGGCAGGTAATAGTGCGCCTTCTTTGGTCTTAGGAAAAGGGCGTATGTCATATGTTTTATGCAATATGGCGTCACCATATATAGAGCTAGTAATGCAGCGTTTCTCGAATATTTTTTCTCGCGTAGGCGTAAAAGACCCCCATAAAAATTTGGGTGAGAGGTTTTTTATGGATTATATTATAGGGTGAATAATGAAGTTTATAACCATTGACAAATCAGCTGCAACGACTCTTGTTTCCATGAGAACTTTGCAGAGCACAGAGTACGATAATGGTAGGTTTCTTGTTGATATAATAACCAACGGTGTCGACGAAGACTGTTTGATCGGCTCGGTTGGGATTGCGAAGGTAAGAGATGGTGTTTGTTTTGTAGGCGGTTCTGGGGGTTTAGAGAGTCAAGTTATAGTTGACTTGGAGAATTTTTCTGGTTTTGAGAATTCATCTCGGCAAGACGTTTTGTCCATTTTTCAGAAAGTATGTAGGGTTTCCCTGAAGTACTGGGATAAAATTCCTTTTGGTAGCAGGGAATGGTTTAAAAGCGAAATGGATCTTGTGGTTTTCATACCGAAAAAAAATAGCCTTGGTGACGGTGGAAAAGTGTTGTTGGATGTTAAACCAGATTGGAGTCGCCAAGAAAAAAGGAATACACAGCATTTGCTGGTTTTTTACTATGGGAATGAAGTGGTTACTAGTAAGCCTTCGACCACAGTTTTTCGGAAGGCTCTGGATCAAATTAGAAGTGTAGATTTGGAAAGTGGGGGTGTGTCAAACCCAGACTCTCCTCTTAAAGTTGAAACACTCGGCGACGATTTTAAGCCTATCGATCCTAGTGCAAGTTTTGAAGCCTGGAAAAACCTTTTAACAAGTAGTCAAGAAAGTTTTGTTTTTAGGGATAGTTTGGGGCCAGAGAGAATCGAGGGTGCTGCTGGAACAGGAAAAACATTAAGCCTTGCGTTGAGATGCTGTAATGTTCTGGAATCAGCAAATACTAAAGGGGAACATCTAAAAGTAGGTTTTTTAACGCACAGTCATGCATCAAAGGAATATATTGAAAGTATAATTTTCCCTAAGCTAAGCTGGTATAAGAGTCCGATAGATAACAATAAGATAGAAGTTTTGACTGTTACATTGCAGGAGTGGTGTATATCCTCGCTTGGAAACAAAGTTGAGGAAACAGAACTTCTTGATAAAGATGCTCAGAATTCAAAGGAATATCAGCAGATACTTATATCTGATGTCTTAAGCAAATTTAAATCTGATGAAATACAGTCCCACGAAAAATTTATTTCTCCAGAGCTATTTTCCTTTTTGTCTGGTGAAGATGAGCAGCTTCAGGTCCAGTCTTTGCAGTATGAAATAGCTGAAATAATTAAGGGGCGATCTGGTCAAGACCTTTCAAAATACAAAAAAATACATCAAGTGGCTCATGCTGTTCCTCTAAAATTAGAGGCTGACTTTGAATGTGTTTTTAGTCTGTATTCTCAGTATCAGAAAAAACTGGAATCAACTGGGTACTTTGATAGTGATGATGTTGTTCTCAGCGCGCTAAGTCAGTTGGATTCGCCTATATGGCGCCGCCGTAAAAATAGTGAAGGTTTTGATGCTCTTTTTATAGATGAAACCCATTTGTTTAACCTCAATGAACTGTCAGTGGTTCATCATCTATTAAAAGATGAGCATGTTTCTAATGTTATTTACTCTGTTGATAGAAGTCAGTCTTTGGCTAATATTTCTCTTGAGAACCATCAATTAGACGAGGTTTTTGGGAATGACAAAGGCGCAGAAGTAAACTTGAAGACAATATTCAGATCTTCACCAGATATAGTTAGACTGGCATTTTCTATTTTGTCTTCGGGTTCTACCTTGTTCACTAATATGGAAAATCCACTGGATAAGGTAGAGGATTCCTTTACTTCCGAGGACGAAGGTCGGTCATGCAAGCCTTACTGCTTAGAGTTTAAGTCAGATAATGATGTTGTGTTGAACGCATTTAAATCTGCCGACAAGATTGCTGCGCAGACTGCCTCAATGAGGTGCAAAGTTATAATAATAGCTACTACTGAATCTGTTTTGATGCAGCTTGAGCGTTATGCGACTGATGCTAATAAAGCCGTTAAATTTATTAAGCAGAGAGGTGATAAAAAGTCACAGATTGATGCGGAGAAAGGCAATAAGTACATTGTTGCTGGTATTGATTATGTGGGCGGGCTTGAGTTTGATGCGGCTGTTATCATTGGGGCTGATAAGGGGCATATGCCGGCTACAGAGGAGAATGGTGTCGATTCGAAACATTTCCTGAATCATGCTTCATATAACAGAATGTATGTTGCTGTAACTCGTGCAAAATACGGTGTTTCTGTACTCTATAGCTCTGCAAGAGGGGTTAGCCCTATCTTGGAATTTCCGATTAGCGAGGGAGTTTTAGATTTGGTTGACGGCTCTTGATAAAAAGGAACAACAGAGGAGCAGCAGGGCAGCTACAACTTGGCAGTGTGCGCGCAGGGGAATACGAGGGTCAGGTCTCAATAGAAACAACAGGACACCCATCCATTCAGCCATTGGCAGCCTTGATTCTCAATGAATGGGTGTCCGGTAGGTTTTGCGGTAGGTTTTCGTCGATGTGGCGTGTTGTCACTTGGGCGAAACCCGCCAGCGATGTTCGGCCTTGGCCACCGTATCGCCCTGTTCATCGAAGATACGGGTTTCTCCCCGAACCTCGTGGCTGCGTGACCAGTCCAGCTCCCCGAGGATCGTTTCTGCAATCAACAGGCCGCGTGCCTTCTTTTGGTATTCGATATCCATGCCGGTAACGATCCAGCGCCCGTTATCGGGGGTGATGCTCATCAGGGCGAGATTGCCTGTTGTCTCGGCAAGGGTAAACAGGGCGCCGGCATGAATGGAGGAGAGGTGGTTACGCACGGCGCGTCGGTCTCGCATTCGCCCACGAGTATGGCCGGGCTCCAGAATCTCCAACTCCGGTTTGATGCTGGCAGAGAACGGCACCATCCAGCGCATCGCCAGCTGAATGAACTGCTTCCCGAATGGCCATTGTTCGGCTTTTTGCATGGTGCTTACCATGTTCGACATCGTATAACCCCTTGGTATGTTTAAGGCCGGGGACTCCCTCGGCATTCATTGGTTCGTACTCTGACGGAAACCCAGCATCGCAAGGCTACTAATAGCTGTGGCTGGCGAAGACGGGTTCCTTGTTGGCCATCCAGGCCAGTTGTTCTTCCCAGAAAGGGCGACCAGCACTCTCCCGAAAGAACCCCATATGACCGATAACCGGCTTGCCCGCTGGCTTGCGCCGCACTTCGATGTGCAGGCTTGGATAGCTGTCATATAGCTTCTGTGTCGCCGCTTGTGGAGCAATGTGATCATCCGCAAATTCAAACGCCAGGGCGGGAAGGCAAAGCTCGCTGTAAGCCTGCTTGGCGTTGAGATGAAAGCGTGGGGATAACAGATACTCTTTTTGCGAGGCCCACTCGGCCCAGTCTCTAAGCAACCGGCTAGGCATATCGGCATTGGAAAGCCCCAGTGCGCGAGCAGGGAAGGGGTCGCGCAGGCGGCCAATGATCGGCACAAGACAGTAATAAAAACTCAATAGCTTGAGACGATACGCGAGAGGCCCGCGGCTCCAGTAAGGGAACGATGCGCCGACAAAGATCACTGCGCTCAACTGAGCTGCGCGCTTTGCCAGGCCTACCAGTTGCCCGCCAATACTGTGGCCGACCAGATAGACCGGGCTGCTGCCCGCGATCTTCGTTGCCTTGCCGATCATGGTGTCGAGATCCTGGCTGCCCCAATGTGCCAGGCGGATCAAGCCCGGATCAGCCTGCTGGCCGGACAGGCCGATACCTCGATAGTGGAAACTGAGGACAGTGAACCCCTTCGTGGCCATGAAGCTGGCATACGCGCGATAAAACCTGGCAGGCACACCGAGTGCGCTGGCAATCAGGATGACGCCTTGGTATGGCGCTGTCCGGCCTGCGCTGCGTTCGAAATATTCCAGCGCGGTACCGTCGGCGCAATGTTCCCACCGGGAGCTAACGGACACGATTACCCCCTCCTGTAAGCCGTTTTGTCAGCGCCTGTATGGGCGTAATGACACGGGGAGGGCGCAGGTGCAGTTCGCCATCACAGTTTGGGCAGATGTGATCCATCTCAGCGCCACACCCCGCGCAGAAACTGCATTCGAACGAGCAAATCAGAGCCTCTCCGTCCAAAGGCAGCGGTGCGGCACAGCGCTCACATTTTTTCTTCATCTTCAGCATGGTTGGGCCTCGTTGGGCATTCGAATGAGAGTTACATACCGACGGTATGTATGACATACTCTTGGTATGTCAGTCAAATCACCCTCACCAAAATTCGCGGAAGAAACACGCGATACCCTCATTCAAGAGGCACTGGAACTGTTTGCCAGGCACGGCTATGCAGGAACGTCCATTGATCGTATTGCTGAAAAAGTGAACATGACGAAGGGCGCTGTTTACTACTATTTCAGCAGTAAGAAAGAGGTGTTAATCGCCTGTTATCAGCGACAGGCGCAGTGGGTTGCCGAGGCGGTGGGGGCAGTGCCTGAAACCGATAATCCCTGGGATGACACCCTGCGGCTTTGCGACACCTTCCTGGACTTTGTGGTGAGCAATGGACGCCACACCATGCCGCTTCAGGAGGTGATCACCTTTCTCGGCTGGGAGACATGGCGTGACATTGATAGCAGCTACACCATGGGCACGCTGGCTCGCACCATTTCACGCCTACAGGACGGCGGGTGGCTCAAACCCTATCCCCGCAATCTGCTTAACAGCATGATTTATGGCGTCCTGGTTGAGGCCGCCATCAATCTGGCGTCCTCGCCGGATGACTATACCTTGCAAGATATGAAGACATTGATCGCGGACTTTCTGGGGGGGATGCGGGCATAGGGGCGTTATGACATAAACCCCTTTTTAGCCAGTATCCAGACTGGCGCACAAGACGACATTGCGATGCATCGAGGCGGGGCGCCGCTTCAATAGCATCCTTTCCCTGCGCGCACCCTGTGGGCTGCGTTCATCGATAACCCTTTTGGCGGTGAGCAGAAATACCGGTTCCCCGTTGCGCAAATACACCCCCGGTTCAGTTGTGAAGTATCGCTATGACGGCCTCATTTGATTGTCTGTATTCCTTTCGGCGCTGCCCCTATGCCATGCGCGCCCGCCTGGGCGTGTTGTTTGCTGGGTTGCAGGTTGAGCTGCGGGAAGTGACCCTGAAAAACAAGCCTGCGCCAATGCTGGCGATAAGCCCGAAAGGCACCGTGCCTGTGTTGCGGCTTGTCGATGGTGCTGTGATTGAAGAAAGCCGGGACATCATGGTGTGGGCGCTTGAGCAGCAGGATCCACAAGGGCTGTTAGACGCAACGATCCTGGATCAGGCGAATGCGCTGATTGAGCAAAATGATAACGAGTTCAAGCACTGGCTGGACCGTTATAAATACGCCGACCGCCATGTTGAGATGACTCAGACAGAGTATCGGCAGCGAGGAGAGGCTTTTCTTCAGGTCCTGGAGGCGTTGCTGGAGAGAAGTCCTTACCTGCTCGGGGATGACCCAACCATCGCGGATATTGGTGTTATGCCGTTTGTCCGCCAATTCGCCCATGTCGATCGCGATGTGTTTAGCCAGCTGCCTTACCCGAATCTGCAGCGGTGGTTACAGCACTGGTTGGAGCACCCTCTCTTTCTGCAAACCATGATCAAGCTGCCGGTATGGCAGGAGGGCGATGATGTGGTGGTGTTTCCTTCTCGGCCTTGAGTGATGCCTGTCTTGGGGAGCGGCCCCGTGCGTCAATCCACAACGGGCGCGAGTGTCACCCCGGCCCATTGTTCACTCTGTATTTTCCTATCAGGGCTGGGGTAATCGATCCCGTGCATTGTCCACCAACCAGTGGAAGATCCTGAATTGTGACCGCAAGTAGATCATGTATTCAGGGTGCCACTGGACGCCGAGGACGGGGATATTGTCGGTGGGCTCAATGGCCTGGGTGATCTTGTCCAGATCCCAGCCGGTGCGGCGTAGGGGCTCGGCCGGGTGCTTTACGGCTTGATGGTGCAGGCTGTTGACGCGGAGCTTGGTCTTGCCGGTGATGTGGGCGAGTCGGGAATCGGGTTCGAGCCAGACCTGTTTGGTGGGCAGCAGCCCGGGGCGGTTGTAGGTCAGACGGCGAATATGGCGGATGTCATTGTGCAGGGTGCCGCCGAGGACGGTGTTGATCAGTTGCGCCCCGCGGCATATGCCAATCATGGGGATGCCGTGTTTCAGCGCGTGCCGAATCCATTCGATTTCCAGTGTGTCTCGTTCTGGATCGAGCTTGACCCTGGCATCGACTTCACCGCCGTAATGCTCCGGGCTGATATCGTTACCGCCACCGATCACCAGTGCATCCGGCGGCGCCCCCTGCCACGGATGATCAACCGAAATGCGTTGGGGAACCGCACCGCACAGGCGTAATGCCAGCGCCGTGCACCACCAGGCCGGCGCCCAGCGACGGTGGTTGCCGGTCACTCCTATGAGTGGTTTTCCATCCATCGGGCTATCCTTTTCACCCAGGCGCCGCGATCCACACCCAGCAGCGGTCTGTCTGCCGTGAGAAAGTCTTTACCCAGCGCCTGGAGTGAGGCGTCGTCGTTGGCCAGTTGTTCAACCCAGCACCAGCGCAGCCAGGAAGCGTTGAGGCTCCATTGCGGGTCGTCAATCTGGCAATTGGGCAACCGGTAGTGGAAGGTCGGTCGCGACTTGATTTTCGGGTCATCGACCGTAGCGCGGACGCGGTCCGCATCGATCTCGGCAAACAGGGGCAGCATGTCCAGGGCGCGGTTGCGGGTCGGGTTATGTTCAAGGTAATCGTCGATCAGGGTGGCGATGTCCGGTTCATCCCGGGTTAGCAGCAGCTTGATATAGGACTCCTCGAACAGGTCGATATAAGGGCTGATGCGTCGCGCCAGATTCACATCGTTGGCTTCGATCTGCCACCACTGGAGCAGCCCGAAAGCGCGCAGGTAACGGTGAATGGTTGGCGCATCCAGTGCCGGTACTTCCGCATTGATATGGACCCCGTAGGCCGCGATCAGCGATTCCTCGGTACCGGTGGCGCCGGCCTTGCGCAGCGCCTCAACCATACCATCCAGGATAGTGAGTGATGTTACCGGCAATGGCGGGCATACCACCTCGACGGGCACCAGCAGCGCCGCCGCCTTTGACAGGGGATGCAGCAGCTCATCCACGGTCTCGCCCGCATTGGCGGCCGCTGTCTTGAGGAAATCCCAGTCGAGCTCGATATTGAAATCACCGTGAGCGGTTTGCACACACACTTGCGCGGCGGTTTTCTCTGTCACCGTTCCGTCAAGTACATGACAAACCACGTTGGCGGTATCGCGCAATGGGATACCGGAAAACTCAAGCTCGAAGCCTACCGTGCGAACTTCCCTGGCGACATTTTTGAGTACATCCCGTGATTCAAGCGGCGAAGTGTACGAGTCCATTACCAGGGCAACCTCGCTGTTGGGAGTACGGTGGCTTCTCGCATCATGGTTCCATCTGCTCGTGAAAGACTTCACTACCGTACGCGGTCTGCATCGCTGACTCAACGAACAGCAATAGGAGCCCCAGGGCCAGGTCTTGAATTGTGCGTTTTGATTGGAGGCTGATTGGATGCCAACCCTGAAAATTGGGTATACCCCTAAAGAATCGGACGCTCAGCTACTGGCAGACCCGCTGGCGGGGTTTCCTGATCTGGATCAACGAGCGCAATCTGGAATCAGGACAGACTCAAGAAATACGCATTCACAAAGGAGGCGGTCATGAAAACCAACGTGGGTAACGCAGACCGAACTCTGCGGTTGGTGGCGGGTGTGGTGATTATCGTCCTGGGCGTGGTATTCCAGAGCTGGTGGGGAGCCATCGGCCTGATCCCGCTGTTCACCGGCGCCACGCGCTGGTGTCCGGCTTATCTGCCGTTCGGCATTTCCACCTGCAAGACGTCCAACGCCCAGAAATCAGGTTGAAGAACCAGCCACTGGCAGCCTTGATGCTCAATGCATGGGTGTCCCGGAGATCGCCCATCCCGGAGATCGCCCCTGGCGAAGGGCGCCAGGCCCCCATGAATCAGCCGGATTCTGGCTGACTGCATGGGGGCAAGACGTTGAACTACCATTACGGGTCGGAGAGTCGCTCCAGCGCTTGCACCCGTACCCGCTCCTGTTGTGAAAATTGCTGTTCACGGAGCTGCGCGATCTGCGCTTCGCGGTCCGTGGCCGATAGGTTGGGGTTGTGCAGCAGGGCTTGGCGTTGTTCTAGCCAGGCGTCCATGCGGCGGTCGAAGTCCGCCCGCTGCTGGTCCAGCTGTTGCAGTCGGCTGGCGGCTTCCGGCCCCACTACCTGCTCGCGGATCTGCTGGATCTGGGCGTCGCCCAGTCCTTCCTCGCGGGATTGCGCAGTCAGTTGCTGCAGTGTCTGGTATTGGGTGGCGGCGGCGATGTCCGCCTGCATGGCTGGGGGCAGTGATGCGGTGAGGGCGGCAAGACGTTGCGCTTTCTGCTCTGCACTCAGCGACTCATCCCGTGTCACCGCCAGTCTCTCCAGTGCGTAATCGTCGCGGGCCTGTTGCCGTGCAAAGAAGGCGGTGCACACCGGTTGCCCGAGAAACTGCAGACAGGATTCGCGCACGGCCTGCTGCTGGGCTCGCACGGCGTCCACATCCAGTCTGGCGGCGTCCACACCGCCGGCCTGGGGAATCTGTCCCAGATTATCCCGCCAGGCCAGATAGCCGTTCAGGATCTGCTGGGCCTGTTCGGCGGCCGTTGCCGGCAGGTTGTTGGCGAAATAGGCCTGCAGCCGCTGCACAATGGTGGCCAGGTCTTCCTCGCCCAATGTGGAAAGGAAGTACTCCATCACATCGCGCAACAGGGGAGTGATCACCAGGTTGCCCTGGGCATCCACCTGCAGGCCATCCGGCACGACAGTGCCTTCCAGTGACGCGGGTAATTTTTCCAGTCCGGTCCGGAAACTGACACTGGAGACAGGGTGGTGTGGCAACGATCCCGCCATCCCCTTGCTGCCGTGTGCCAGGGTGTCCGTTTCCTGAGTGGCCGATTCAGTGGTGACCGGGGTGGCCCCGGTCCAGGTCAGGGCGAGTGCGGCCAGAACCGTCAACAGAAAAGCCGGCAGGGCATAGTGCCACCACCGGCGTTCACGTTGCCCCATGGCTTAGAGGCCTGCCTGCTTCAACCGGTTGGCATGGTTGCGGAATACCACCACCGGATCGGTTTCGAACAGGTCGGTAAGGCCGATGGTCTGGTTGACCTCATCCAGATGATTCATGTGGTAGTTGTCGCGAATCACCTTGCCCAGGTGGCTGCTGCAACGGCCGACCAGACCATCATTTTTCGGGTCATCGGTGCCAACAAAGGCGGCCGAGGTCAGGGTCATTGGCAGGTCGAGTGGGTCCAACAGGTTGGTGATGTGCCCGGTGCCGCTCCAGGAGTAATAGCGTACGCCGTTGTCCGCATAGCTGCCCTCGCCACAGGCGGAGGTCGGCACCCCTGCCGGGTAGCGATTATTGAAGTCGGCGGCGCCAACCGTGGTCAGTGCGTCCAGGCCTGCCAGGGAATCCTGCGACAGCCGTTCGCCGGCAGCCAGCCCGATCAGGGCGCCGAAACCGTTCACCACAGAGCCCACCAGATTGCTCAGGTCATCACCGGCCACATCGGAAACCGATGCCACCAGATCCGCGACCGCGGAGCCCTTGTTGGGGCCGCCCACTGATGTGACCGAGGCAATGCGCCCGGGGATAGCCGCCGCAACATAACGCACCGACTGGGCGCCGTGGCTGTGGCCAATCAGGTTGACCTTGCTGGCACCACTGATGGCGAGAATCTCTTCTACTTGCTGCAGCAGCTGCTCGCCACGGGCTTCGGACGATTCGAAGGATGATACCTGGGTCAGGTAAACCCGGGCTCCCCGGTCCTGAAGGTCAGCGGGGATGCCATACCAGTAATCCAGCGGTCCGGCGCGATCAAACCCGGCCATGCCATGGGCAAGCACAATCGGATAACGGGTTTTTGCATAGCTGGAATCCACGGAAAACCAGCTGAACCAACCGGCGAAGGCGGGGCTGGCGGTGGCCATTAACAGGCTGGCCAGTGCCAGCGTCTTGAAACGGAATGCCATGGTGTGTCCTCACTGCATTGTTATTGCGTTATTGGGGGTGAGAAAGCCGGGTGTATACCCTGCGCCAGTATCCTGCGGGGGGAAGAGAGGGGAGGCCATACCCGAAAAGGACGGGCTATTGACCCGTTTGGGACAGTCGTAGGCCCCAGGGTCACTGGCATTGCGTGGTGATTGTTCGTAAATTAATCTGCAAGGCGTTTCGGGGCCTTGAAGACACTAGCCATAATAAAATCAATAGGTCGCACCCATGCCGGACACCCTGTCTGCCTGTAAAATTTCGCTGGATGTCATGCGCCAGCTGCTGGTTATCGGCAGCAAGCAGGGCCTGGATGTGGATGCCTTGCTGGCAAACCACCAGTTCCGTCTGGAGCCCATGGAAAACGATCCCGCTTATATGGCGGGGGAGGAGTTCGAGCGGCTGATGATCGCCGCCATTAAGGCGCTGGCGCAGCCTCTGACCGGCCTGGAGCTGGGCTCGCGGGCGCTGGCACAGGTGTTCGGGGTTACCGCCTATCTGGCGCAAACGGCCAGTACCGTGGACAGTTTTCTCAGTGCGATCATCCAGGCGGAGCCGTTACTGGGCACCGTGGGCCGCTCGGAGTTGCACCGGGAACCAGGTGAGGTTCACCTGATCTGGCATTGTCAGCTAGTGGATCCGCTGGCCCGCTGGCATGCCATCGACTTTATTATGGCCACTCTGGCCAGTTTCCTGAGCGCCACCGTTTCACCCGGCACCCTGGACTACGAGGTGCAACTGGGCCATCCGGCACCAACGGACCCGGTGCAGACCGCCCGTTACAAGGCAGTGTTCTGCTGCGAGGTGCTCTTCGACCAGCCGCAAAACCGCATCATCCTGCCTGCCCGTCTTCTGGATCACCCCATCAACAGCGCCGATCCGCAGCTCAACGCGGTGCTGTCTCGTCATGCCCAGACGGTGATGGAGGAGCGGAAAAGTGTGGTTTCATTCAAGGATACGGTGACACTGCAAATCAAGCGGCTGATGCTGCACGGCATGGCCTCACGGGAAAACGTGGCGGAATCCCTGTCAATCACCAGCCGCACCCTGCACCGCAAACTCCGGGAAGAGAGCACCAGCTACCGCGCTCTGTTGGACGGGGTCAGGCAGGAAAAGGCCTGTGATCTGCTCACCCACACACAGCGCACAGTGCAGTCTGTGGCCAGTGAAATCGGCTTTGATGAAGCCCATTCCTTCACGCGGTGGTTCCGCCAGCGCACCGGCATGGCGCCCAGCCAGTATCGAGAGTTGCCGGAAAAATAAAGCACCGGCAACGGGACACCTTTCAATCAGCCACGTAACGCTGGGCTCACGTCAAAGATACCGCTGCACAAATTCGGCCATCACTTCCTGCGCTTGATGTGAGTCGCGTTCGAATTTCTTTTTCAAGTCCGCGCCAAGCACCTTGGCCAGCTTGTCGCCAATCAGCGGGACGTTGATGTTCACCGAGAAATTGAGGTTCAACACGCATCTGCCGTCTTCGTCAGTCAGTGTCATGTCGCATTTCACTACGGCGGGCATGCCTTTGAATTGAATATCCAGGTGACCACGCAGAGTGGTTTGGTCCCAGCTATCGACTTGCACAACAGTGATGGTGTCGGGCACAAACTTGCGTGCGAAGGCTGGAACGTCGATATCAATATCGACATGACGGCTTACGGCAATGCGGGTTTTACTGCCGTTGTGTTGTTCTTCAAGCACCTGAATATTGGTGGCACCGGCCCCTGTGTATTTCTTGATGAAATAGTCTTTATTGCCGAAGACTTGCACCACGGCGTGAGCGGGGAAGGGGTAACGGTTTGATTCGGTAAATTGCATAAAAGGCTCTCTAAGAAGGCATTGCCCAGTGATGCCTGACATCAATGATGCTTGGGTGGTTTGGGGTGAAGAGCCAGACATGTGAACGCCAGCACGCCCCGAAGAGGGTGAGATTAGCGTCGTTGAGCCCACAGTGTCATTGCCTGGCTGACAACCCAGCAGACGCTGGACAGCCAAAATCATCGGGTGCTTCCAGAGCGCCGGGCTAAGCGGGCGGTGCAACAAACGGTGCCAGTGCGTTATCTGACAATGGCCCCTTGACCAGGCCTTGCACCGTGCAGTTTGACGTGCTCTGGCCGCAGGCCGAAAAAGAAAAACCCCGGCGGATAAGCCGGGGTTTTTTGTTTCCAATCCCGCCCTTGTGAGGCGAGCCCGGAAATTGGCTCCGGGCCTGAACACCGGAGCGCGTCCGGCGTCAGGCTTCGGGTATCAAGCGTTATACTCGCTCGATCACGGTCGCAATACCCTGACCCAGGCCGATGCACATGGTGGCCAGGCCGAGTTTGCCGCCTTTCCATTCCAGTACGTTCAGCAGGGTGCCGGTGATACGCGCACCGGAGCAGCCCAGCGGGTGACCCAGGGCGATGGCGCCGCCGTTCAGGTTCACTTTCTGGTCGGCTACGTCCAGCAGCTTCAGGTCCTTCATGACGGGCAGGGACTGGGCGGCGAACGCTTCGTTCAGCTCCACGTAGTCGATGTCGTCGATGGTCAGGCCTGCACGAGCCAGGGCCTTCTGGGTGGCCGGTACGGGACCGTAACCCATGATGGCGGCGTCGCAGCCCGCCACGGCCATGGAGACGATCTTGGCGCGGGGCTTGAGGCCCATTTCTTCGGCCTTGGCGGCGCTCATGACCAGCATGGCGGAGGCACCGTCAGACAGGGCAGAGGAGGTACCGGCAGTGACAGTACCGTTGGCCGGATCGAATACCGGACGCAGTTTCTGCATGTCTTCCAGGGTGGCACCGGGACGGATCACTTCGTCGATCTCGCACAGGACCTTGTTACCTTCCTGATCGTGACCTTCGATGGGAACAATCTCGTTCTTCCAGCGACCTTCCTGGGTGGCTTCCCAGGCCAGGCGGTGGGAACGCACACCGAACTCGTCCTGCTGCTCACGGGTGATGCCGTGCATCTTGCCCAGCATTTCCGCGGTAAGGCCCATCATGTTGGAGGCCTTGGCGGTAACCTTGGAGATCTCCGGGTTGATGTCCACACCGTGATCCATGGCCACGTGACCCATGTGCTCCACACCACCGATAACGAACACGTCGCCGTTGCCGGTCTGGATGGACTGGGCGGCGGAGTGCAGCGCCTGCATGGAAGAGCCGCACAGACGGTTCACGGTCTGGGCAGCGCTGGTGCGCGGCAGGCCGGCCAGCATGGAGATGTTACGGGCGATGTTCATGCCCTGTTCTTTGGTCTGGTTTACGCAGCCCCAGATCACATCTTCGGTCTGCTGGATGTCCCAGTTGGGGTTACGCTCCATGAGCGCTTCCACCAGCAGGGCAGACAGTTTTTCGGCACGCACATTACGGAACTGGCCATTACGGCTCTTGCCCATGGGGGTACGGACCGCATCGACGATGACTACGTCATTAGGATTCAAACTCATTTCTCTAACTCCTTTCAGTCCGTGGCTTAGGCGAAGAAAGACTCGCCTTTGGCGGCCATGTCTTTGAGCATCTGCGGTGCTTCGTAGATGCCACCCAGGTGCGCGTACTTGTCACACAGCGCGACGAATTCTTTCACGCCGAGGCTGTCGATGTAGCGCAGCGGACCACCACGGAAGGGAGGGAAGCCGATGCCGTAGATCATGGCCATGTCGGCCTCGGCAGCGGAACCTACGATGTTGTCTTCCAGGCAGCGAACGGTTTCGGTGCACATGGGGATCATCATGCGGGCGATGATTTCCTCTGCATCAAATTCCTGGGTGTCGGCGACGTGGGGCTTGATCAGTTCGTAGGTCTTTTCGTCGACCACTTTCTGAGTCTTGCCTTTCTTGTCTTGCTCGTACTTGTAGAAACCAACGCCGTTCTTCTGGCCATAACGCTCGTTTTCGAACATCACGGTGGAGACGTCTTTGAAGTCGTACTGCATACGCTCGGGGAAGCCGTCTGCCATGACCTGGGCGGCGTGAACACCGGTGTCGATGCCGACCACGTCCATCAGGTAGGCGGGGCCCATGGGCCAGCCGAACTTCTGCATCACTTTATCCACGGCCTGGAAATCGGCACCGTCGCGCATCAGCATGCCGAAGCCGCCGAAGTAGGGGAACAGTACGCGGTTAACCAGGAAGCCGGGGCAGTCGTTGACCACGATGGGGGTTTTGCCCATTTTCTGGGCGTAGGCCACCAGGGTGCCGACGGTTTCGTCGGAGGTCTTCTCGCCACGGATCACTTCTACCAGCGGCATCATGTGTACCGGGTTGAAGAAGTGCATGCCGGCAAAGTTTTCCGGCTTCTTCAGGGCTTCGGCCAGCTTGGTGATGGAGATGGTGGAGGTGTTGGACGCCAGGATAGTGCCGTCTTCCACTTTCTCTTCGGTCTCGGCCAGAACGGACTGCTTGATCTTCTGGTTCTCGACCACCGCTTCCACGATCACGCCAACGTTACCGAAGTCGCCGTAGTTCAGGGTGGGGCGGATGTTGGACAGTACTTTGCCCATGCCGGCCGCATCCAGTTTGCCTTTGCTGACGCGCTTGGCGAGCAGTTTGGAGGCTTCGTTCATGCCCAGGTCCAGCGCCTTGTCGGCGATGTCCTTCATGATGATGGGGGTGCCTTTCAGGGCGGACTGGAAGGCGATACCGCCACCCATGATGCCGGCGCCCAGTACGGCGGCCTGCTCAAAGCCTTTGGAGGCCTTGGCGGTTTTGCCGTTGACCTTCTTCACCTGCTGGTCTGCCAGGAACAGGCCGACCATGGCGGTGGCTTGCGGGGTCTTGGCGACTTTGGCGAAGCCTTTGGCTTCCACTTCCAGAGCCTGGTCGCGGTTCATGCCGGCGTGGGCCTGCATGGTTTTAACCGCAGCGACGGGAGCGGGGTAGTTCTTGCCAGCCTGACCCTGGACCATGGCCATGCAGGTCTGGAAGGCCATCATGTTTTCCATGGGCGGCAGCTTCAGGGGCTCGAGCTTTTCCTGACGCTTGGCGCGGAAGTCGATCTTGCCGGCCAGGCACTGCTTGACCAGATCGATGGCAGCATCGTTAACCTTGTCGTGGGCAACCACGGCATCGGCAACACCCACTTTCAGAGCCTTGGCAGCTTTGTGCTGACCGCCAGCGGCGATCCACTCAACGGCGTTGTCCACACCGATGACACGGGGCAGACGCACGGTGCCGCCGAAGCCCGGGTACAGGCCCAGCTTCACTTCCGGCAGTCCCACCTGGGCTTTTTCGCTCAGTACACGGAAGTCTGCAGCCAGGCACATTTCCAGGCCGCCACCCAGGGCGATGCCGTTAACGGCAACCACTTTGGGGATGTCCAGATCTTCAAAGGCATTGAAGACCTGGTTGGATTTCAGACACCAGCCGGCGATTTCGTCTTCCGGCAGTTTGAACATGTCTGTGAATTCGGTGATGTCGGCGCCAACGATGAAAACCGACTTGCCGGAGGTCACGACCAGGCCCTTGATGTCGCTGTTGCCTTTAATGGCATCGACGGCCTTACCGAGATCTTCCACGGTTTCCTGATTGAACTTGTTAACGGACTCGCCCTGAAGGTCAAACTTCAGTTCGGCGATGCCGTCGTCAAGCAGTTGTACGCTTACGGCGTTGCCTTGATAGATCATAGCTTCTGCTCTCCAGTCCCAAAGTACGCGGCTAACTAGGCCGCTTTGGTATTGCCCCGGTCCCCGAAAATGGGGGAGGCGGCGCTACTTATATAAGCCACTAGCATTTTCATGTGAGTGTTTGCTTACATAAACAACGAAACTTGTAGGCCCGCAAGTATAGGGAAGGTGAATG
The DNA here is from genome assembly GCF_002364155.1 of Alcanivorax sp. UBA3183. Taxonomy (NCBI): domain Bacteria; kingdom Pseudomonadati; phylum Pseudomonadota; class Gammaproteobacteria; order Oceanospirillales; family Alcanivoracaceae; genus Alcanivorax; species Alcanivorax sp. UBA3183. Next base: position 88,818 of record NZ_DEXN01000013.1, on the reverse strand, counting down.
ACTTTTTTAGCCCCAATTTGTGACTAATTGGTCGTGGGCCCGGTGGATGGGTGGCGGTTGGTGAAAATTTCAACACTTACTCCTTATGATGGTGCTGTTCCGGGTGCGGCGTGGCAGACTTGCCGGTCTGTTTTCTGTAGGAGCGCCGCTTGAGGCGCGAAGCTCTCTGGCTGGGCCATCGCGAGCAGGTTCGCGGCTCGAGCGCCGCTCCTACGGCGGGATGAGAATGGTGCTGGAATCCGGCCCTATTCTCCCCGTGTGGGAGAGGGCTGTCTTTCCTTCTCAATTATCAATTCTCCACTATCCATTGGTCATTCATGCCCGTAGACAAACTCAGCCTGCCCGCCATTACCCGTCGCCCGCGGCATACACCGGATTGGCCGGATGTGCCGCCATTGCTGGCGCGAATTCTGGCCGGGCGGGGCGTGGACGACCCGGCGCAGCTGAATCTGGCGCTCAAGCGCTTACCCCATCCATCGTCCTTCACAGGATTGCGTGGGGCCGTGGAGCTGCTGTTACAAGGGCGATCCGATCACTGGCGTCTCTGTATTGTCGGCGACTACGACGCGGACGGGGCCACGGCCACCACCCTGATGGTGCGTGGCTTGGAGCTGCTGGGCTTTCCGCGCCCGGATTTCCTGGTGCCGGATCGCTTCGAGTATGGCTATGGCCTGTCGCCGGCCATCGTCGAGCTTGCCCAGCAGCAGTACCAGCCGGACCTGATCATTACCGTGGATAACGGCATCGCCAGTGTGGATGGTGTGGCCGCCGCCCGGGCCCGGGGCATCAAGGTGCTGATCACCGATCACCACCTGCCCGGTGACACCCTGCCCGAGGCCGATGCCCTGGTGAACCCGCGCCTGCCTGGCTGCGAGGATTTCCCTGCCGCCAATCTGGCCGGTGTCGGTGTCGCTTTCTATTTATTGATGGACCTGCAGCGCGCCCTGCGCGAGCAGGGCTTCACGCCTACAGCGCCGATCACCGACCTGCTGGACCTGGTGGCCCTCGGCACGGTGGCGGACGTGGTGTCCCTGGACGATGCCAACCGGGTGCTGGTGGAGCAGGGCCTGCGTCGCATCCGCGCCGGCAAGGGCTGCCCGGGCATCCGTGCGCTGTTGCAGGTGGCTGGTCGCGACCCCAATCGGGCACTGGCGGCGGACATGGGCTTTGCGGTGGGCCCGCGCCTGAACGCGGCGGGGCGCCTGTCGGACATGACCCACGGCATTGCCTGCCTGCTGGCGGAGACCGATGCCGAAGCCCTGGAGATGGCCCAGGAGCTGGACACCATCAACCGCGAGCGCCGCTCCATCGAACACGGCATGCGCGATGCGGCCATGATCGAGGTGTCGCGGCTGAACCCGGAGAATCTGCCGGCGGGGCTGTGCCTGTATGGCAAGGAATGGCACGAAGGGGTGGTGGGCATTCTCGCCTCACGGGTAAAGGAAGCCATCCACCGCCCGGTGATCGCCTTCGCCCCGGCCCAACAGCCCGGCACCCTGAAAGGCTCCGGCCGCTCGATCCCCGGTCTGCACCTGCGCGATGCCCTGGATGCCGTGGCCACCGCCAACCCGGGGTTGCTGAGCAAGTTCGGCGGTCACGCCATGGCGGCGGGGCTGTCCCTGGAGCGCGACAAGCTGGACCAGTTCAAGGTGGCCTTCGAGAAGGCGGTCAGCGAGCGGCTCTCGCCCAAGGCACTGGAAAAAGTGGTGGAGACCGATGGCGAGCTGGATGACCACGAGCTGTCCCTGGCCAACGCGGAACTGCTCAGCCATCGGTTCCCCTGGGGGCAGGGCTTCCCGGCGCCGAGCTTCGATGGTGAGTTCGAGGTGCTGAAACACCGCATCGTCGGCGAGCGCCACCTGAAGCTGACCCTGGGCCTGCCCGGCGTCAGCGGCATCATCGATGCCATCCATTTCAATGTGCCGGTGGAGGCCCTGCCCAAGCGCATCAGCCGGGTGCGTGGCGTTTACCGCCTGGAAGTGAACGAATTCCGCGGCCAGCGTAACCCGCAGCTGTTGTTCGAGCATTTGATTACGCTGTAACGCTGCCAACCGCCACCGTAGCTATCCGGGCTACCCTGATTACCCCAGTCATCGTTGGAGCCTTGCTCGCAAGGCTAGCGCGTCGGAGGCTCGCCTGGGCTCGCTTTTCGCCTTGCGAGCAAGGCTCCAACGGGTGGGGTTTGATCTGGCACAGCCCGCCGCCCCGGGAAATTGTCGACAATGCTGTCGGCGGCCCCGGTTTTTGCTAGCATTGCGCCTCGCGCTCACCATCGGGCGCCTGTTTTACTAGGGTGCGGCCCAAAAGGCCGTGCCGGCATTGACTGCGCGGGGTGGCTATCGTCCACCGTCGTGTTGTGTCCTTAACGGAGGGGACTCGAATGAAGACCATACACAAGCACCGCCTGAAGGTGGTCAACGAGGTGCAGGAGCTGCGCCTGCCCGAAGAAGGCAAGGTACTGCGGGTGGATTATATCCCCCAGGAAGCGGTGATTTTCATGTGGGTGGAAGTGGACGCGGACACCGTGATCGACACCCCGAAAGAAGTGCGCACCTTCAAGGTGTTCACCACCGGTTCCGGCATTCCCAACAATGCCCGCTATATCGGTACCACCATCGATAACATGAAGGGCGAGGCTCACCACGTCTACGAGTTGAGAGACTGATCGGGCCAGCTTCCTTGTAGGAGCGTCGCAGGCGGCGCGATCCGTGACATCTACAAAGCCGCTGTAGGAACGGAGCGTAGCGGAGTAACGCACGTATTTCCGTGCGGCCCTGAGGGTGAGCGAAGCGAATAACTCCTCTTGAGGGACGAATCCGAGCCCTGGCGAGAAGACAGCCGATGCGGGCGTCACCTGATCATCCTGGAGGCCCGGGTTGCTCTGCTACTCCGAACCGAATCTGGGGTAGGCGCTGCGGATGATTTCCACGCTGACGCGTGGTTCGTCCCTCGAGAGGAACTCCTACAGCGGCTTCGTTATAAACGTGCGGGCCGCGCTCCTGCGGCGAAGGCGGAGGTGCCGCCCCTCGTCAGCCAACCCGCAAACCGTTAGACTGCGCTGTTTTCCGCGTATCAATTCTGCCAAGTACTGATTCTAGAGAGACGTAATGGAAGTCAATCCGCTGCGAACCCATCTTTCCGACCTGTCTGAGCGTGTCGAAGCGCTTAGGGGGTATCTTTGACTACGATCAGAAGAGTGAACGTCTGACCGAAGTCGAGCGCGAGCTTGAAAACCCGGATGTCTGGAGCGACCCGGACTATGCCCGGGGCCTGGGCAAGGAACGCGCCCAGCTGGAGCTGGTCGTCAAGACCATCGACGACGCTTCCCAGGGGGTAGAAGACACCTCCGGCCTGCTGGAGCTGGTGGTGGAAGAGGGCGACGAAGACAGCCTGCCGGAAGTGGAAAGCGAGCTGGAGCGGCTGGAGAAGATGGTGGCGGATCTGGAATTCCGTCGCATGTTCTCCGGGCAGATGGACGCCTGCAACGCCTACCTGGATATCCAGGCCGGGTCCGGTGGCACCGAGGCCCAGGATTGGGGCGAGATGCTGCTGCGTATGTACCTTCGCTGGGGCGAGGCCCACGGTTTCAAGACCGAGCTGGTGGAAGCCTCCGCCGGCGATGTGGCCGGCATCAAGTCTGCCACCATCCGTTTCGAAGGTGAGTACGCCTACGGCTGGCTACGTACCGAAACCGGCGTGCACCGGCTGGTGCGCAAGAGCCCGTTCGATTCCGGCGGCCGCCGCCATACCTCGTTCAGCTCGGTGTTCGTGTCCCCGGAAGTGGACGACGATATCGATGTGAATATCGACGTGGGCAGCATGCGGGTGGATACCTACCGGGCCTCCGGTGCCGGTGGCCAGCACGTTAACAGGACCGATTCCGCGGTGCGCCTGACTTATGATTACACCGACGAGGGCGGCGAGAAGCACACCCTGGTGACCCAGTGCCAGAGCGGGCGAAGCCAGCACCAGAACAAGGACCAGGCCCTGAAGATGATGCAGGCCAAGGTCTATGAAGTGGAAATGCAGCGCCGCAACGCGGAAAAGCAGGTCCAGGAAAGCAACAAGTCGGATATTGGCTGGGGCAGCCAGATCCGCTCCTATGTACTGGATGATGGCCGCATCAAGGATCTGCGCACCGGCGTAGAGAGCCACAATACCCAGCAGGTACTGGACGGCGCGCTGGATCAGTTTATCGAAGCGTCCCTGAAAGCAGGATTGTAATTCCGGGAAGCGGGGCCCCAGAGGGTCCCCGCTGTATTAACACAAGCAGCATCAGCCTTGCCAGCAGGCAGGCGAGAGACCGAATTAAGGTAACCCGATGGCCGACGAGCAACAGACACAGACTGATCCCCAGGAAGCGTCTCAGGACGAAAATCGCCTGATCGCCGAGCGCCGCGCCAAACTGGCCGACCTGCGTGAGGCGGGCAATGCCTTCCCCAATCACTTCCGTCGCGATTTCCTGGCCGCTGACCTGCAGGCCCAATATGGCGAGTTCAGCAAGGAAGAGCTGGCTGAGAAGAACATTCAGGTCGCCGTTGCCGGCCGCATGATGCTTGATCGCAAGGCTTTCAAGGTGCTGCAGGACATGTCCGGGCGCATTCAGATTTATGCCTCCAAGGACGTGCAAAAAGACACAAAACACTGGGATCTGGGCGATATCGTTGGTGTGAAAGGCATCCTGTGCAAATCGGGCAAGGGCGACCTGTATGTGATGATGGATGAGTACCTGCTGCTCACCAAGGCGCTGCGTCCGCTGCCGGAAAAACACCATGGCCTCACCGACACCGAAGCCCGCTACCGTCAGCGCTACGTGGATCTGATCGTTAACGAAGAGACTCGCAAGGCCTTCCAGATCCGTTCGAAGATGGTGGCGGGTATCCGCAACTTCCTGGTGGAAAAGGATTTCGTGGAAGCGGAAACCCCCATGTTGCAGGTGATTCCCGGCGGCGCCACCGCGCGCCCCTTCATTACTCACCACAACAGCCTGGATATGGACATGTACCTGCGCATCGCGCCGGAACTGTACCTCAAGCGCCTGGTGGTAGGCGGTTTCGAGAAGGTGTTCGAAATCAACCGCAACTTCCGTAATGAAGGGCTATCCACCCGTCATAATCCGGAATTCACCATGCTTGAGTTCTACCAGGCCTATGGTGATTACCACGACCTGATGAACCTGACCGAGGAAATGCTGCGCAAGCTGGCCCAGGACGTGCTGGGTACCACCCAGGTAAGTTATCAGGGTGATGTGTACGATTTTGGTAAACCCTTTACCCGGATAACGGTTTTCGATTCGATTTTGCATTTTAATCCGGATATCGACCCGGCGAAGCTGGCGGACCTGGACGGGGCCCGCGCTATCGCCGAGGGACTGGGGATTCCGCTGAAGGATGGTTACGGCCTGGGTAAGGTGCAAATCGAGATCTTCGAGAAGACGGTGGAGCACCGTCTGAAAGATCCGACCTTCATCACCGAGTACCCCACGGAAGTGTCGCCGCTGGCCCGTCGTATGGACGATAATCCGTTCGTCACCGAGCGTTTTGAGTTCTTCGTGGGTGGCCGCGAGATCGCCAACGGCTTCTCGGAACTGAACGATGCGGAAGACCAGGCTGAGCGTTTCCGTCAGCAGGTAGCGGAAAAGGATGCCGGCGATGATGAAGCCATGTTCTACGACGAGGATTACGTGACCGCGTTGGAACATGGCCTGCCGCCGACAGCCGGTGAGGGCATTGGCATCGACCGGCTGGTAATGTTGTTTACGGATTCACCGTCCATTCGGGACGTGATCTTGTTCCCGCATATGCGTCCCCAGGGGCGTTAAGGCTGATTTGGGGCACGGTTTGTGCCCCGGCTTGCGGGTAGCAAGGTGGGAGAGCGACACAACACATCCCCCGAGGGGGAGTACCGGGCTGAATCAACAAAGGCTGACTGTGTCCATGAGTAGTGCAATTCAATACCAGGGAAGAAAAGCGCGCCGCGCCGGCAGTGAACAGCGTCGTCAGGCCATTCTCGAAGCCGCGCTGAATATTATTGTCAAAGAGGGTATTCGTGCAGTGCGTCACCGGGCCGTGGCCCGTGAGGCGGATGTGCCTTTGTCGGCAACCACCTACTACTTCAAAGATATCTCCGACCTGATCGCCGATACCTTCACCCTGTTCGCCGAACGAGCGCTCAAGGATGTGATCGAGCCGTTCAAGGAGCGGGCCTTTGCCCTGTTGTCGCAATTTTCCCGTGACAGTCTCGCCGATGCCGAAGAACGTCAGCGCCTGATCGATATGATGGGCAAGATGATGGCGGCCTTTATCGTTGAAGAGCTGAACACCCGCCGTGGCCATCTGGTGGCGGAGCAGGCGTTCATGCAGGAAGCGATCATGGACAGCCGCCTGCGTGAGTTGGCGGATCTGTACCTGCATCAGCAGCTGGAAAGCCTGATGATCGCCACGGAACTGTTTGGCAGCAGCAATCCCCGCCTGGATGCAGAGCTGATTCTGATGGCGATGATGTCCATCGAGCAGCGTTTGCTGGTGCACCCGGAAAAAATCTCCGAGGAGTTCGTGGAGGCTCGTATGTGTAACCTGCTGGACAAGTTGTTGCCCCGTGGCTGACAGCAGCGCCCAGAACGTACAGCTGGAGCCGGGCTGGAAGCAGCACCTGGCCGGGGAGTTCGAGCAGGACTATATGGCCCGGTTGCGGGCTTTCCTGGCCGCTGAAAAGCAGGCCGGGAAAACCGTGTTTCCGCCCGGCCCGGATATCTTCAACGCCTTCAACCTGACGCCCTTCGACAAGGTAAAGGTGGTGATCCTGGGCCAGGACCCTTACCACGGCCCGGATCAGGCTCACGGCCTGTGCTTTTCCGTGCAGCGTGGTGTGAAAACCCCGCCGTCGCTGGTCAATATCTACAAGGAAATTCATCGGGACCTGGGTATCGAGATACCGACCCATGGCAATCTGACTCACTGGGCGGAGCAGGGCGTGCTACTGCTCAATGCGGTGCTTACGGTGGAAGCCGGCCAGGCCGCCTCTCACCAGAAGCAGGGCTGGGAGCAGTTCACCGACCAGGCCATCGAGCACCTGAACCGGGAAAGGGAAGGGCTGGTGTTTCTGCTCTGGGGTAGTCATGCCCAGAAGAAAGGCAAGCTGATCGACCGCGACAAGCACTGCGTGCTCACCGCCCCACACCCGTCGCCGTTATCCGCCCACCGGGGCTTCCTTGGTTGCGGGCACTTCTCCCGCGCGAATCAGTACCTGTTGCAACAGGGCAAGACGGCCATCGACTGGACAATCAGTTAATAGTGAACAGTTAACAGTGAATAGCTCGCGGGAGGTTCTGTTGTTTCTCGGCCCAAGAGGCCGCGCCCAGAATGTTGGCGCGGCCTCTTGGCTATGAACATCAGCGACGCTAGCCCGCGCGCTGTTAACTGTTCACTATTAAGGAGCCTCTGAATAACTCCTTGCATGCTCAGGCTTTCAGGCTGGCTCACAATCTAGGCGCACTTTTGAAGGCATGCTGGTTGCCTGTTGAGAAAGTGCAACAACGAGTGTGGGCCAGCCTGGAAGCCCCGGAGGGCGTGACCTGAAGGGCACATCTGCTGCGTTTTGTCGCTAGGAAAGGGAACCACCCTGTCCGTCGCGACAAAACACAACAGCTGCACCCTTCAGGTCACGCTGAGCACGCAAGGAGTTATTCAGAGGCTCCTTAACTATTCACTGCTTTATGGAGTTGTTGTGTCTGACTGCGTGTTGTTTTCCGAAATCGAGACCCGCTGCGGCCGTGTGATCGCCCGGGCCACCCTGAATGCCCCCAAAGCCCTCAATGCCCTGAGCCTGGACATGATTCAGGTCCTGAGCAAGCAGATGGACGAATGGGAGCAGCGTGACGATGTGGTGGCGATCTGGCTGGAAGGGGCTGGTGGCAAGGCGTTCTGTGCCGGGGGCGATATCGTACAGATGCACAAGTCCATGGTGAAACATGCGGGGCAGGGCAGAAACCCATTCACCGAGCAGTATTTCGCCGAGGAATATGCCCTGGATTATCGTATCCACACCAGCCGGATTCCGGTGGTGGTGTTTGGTGATGGCATTGTCATGGGCGGCGGCATGGGGCTGCTGCAGGGCGCGGATTTCCGTCTGGTAACTCCGCGTTCACGCATGGCCATGCCGGAAATCACCATCGGCCTGTTTCCGGATGTGGGCGGCAGCTGGTTCCTGAATCGTTTGCCGGGTCGCGTGGGGCTGTTTCTGGGCCTGACCGGTGTGCACATCAATGGCCGTGAGGCTGTGGAAATCGGCATGGCCGACCGGATGGTGGATGGCGATGCGGATAACCTGCTGGCGGCACTGGCGGAGCAGGACTTTGCCGATGACGCCACCGACAACCGGGCCGTGCTCTATCGCCTGTTCAAACAACAGGCCGCGGACATGAGCGAGCTGAATCAACCGTTGATCGACCACCTGCCGCAGATCAATCGCCTGTGCGATGGCGAGAGTCTGCCAGTGGTGGTGGAGCAGCTGCTCAGCGCCAAGGATCGTGATGCCTGGCTGGACAAGGCGCTGGGTAACCTGGAACGCGGCTGCCCGCAAACCGCACACCTGGTCTGGGAGCAGCTGGCCCGTTCCACCTATTTGTCCCTGGCCGATATTTTCCGCATGGAATGGTGCCTGGCAGTGCAGTGCTCCCTGCACGGTGACTTCCGTGAAGGGGTGCGCGCCCTGCTGATCGACAAGGATGGCAGCCCCGGCTTCCGCCATCGCAGCGTCAACGATGTGCCGAGAGAATACATTGATGGTTTTTTCGAGTGCCCGGCACCGAAGCACCCGTTGGAGGCAATTGATAGTTGATAATGGGTAATTGATAACGACGCGATCCGGGTTTTCATGGTTCGTACAGCAAAGAGGCCGCGTCCGGTGTTTGGGCGCGGCTTCTTGCGTTTGTGGCTACTGCTACGACCAAGCTGCGGGCTATTCACTGCTCACTAATAACTAGACCCCTTCGACCTCATTGCTGTGAATTTTTATAAATGCCTTGTTTATTGTGTGGGTTTGGTAAAAAATCAGCCCGCAAACAATATGCAATAAATCAAATTTTTGGGGAAAGGGATGATACAGAATCCATGGACGGTCAGTGGGGTACTGGCGTGTCTGTTGCTGCTTGGTGGTTGTGGTGGTGACAGTAATGACAAAGCGCGTTTCCAGCCAACGCTGGATGAGCGAGTGGCCGCAGTAGCACAGCAGCAGGGAATCAGTGGCGACCCGAGTGTGGGCCGGAGCCTACCGGATATTGCGTCGCCCAAGGCGCAGCTGGGCATGCAGCTTTTCTTTAGCAAGGGCCTGGGGGGAGATCTGGATTCCGCTTGTGTTTCCTGTCACCACCCCATGCTGGGTGGCGGTGATGATCTTTCCCTGTCAATTGGCGTGGAAGCAGTTCAGCCGGACTTATTGGGGCCAGGGCGCCTGCATTTAAGCACCGGAACCCATTTTGATGGCGGGCCCACTGTGCCACGTAATGCGCCTTCCACGTTCAATATCGTTTTCTACGATGAAGTGCTGTTTCACGACGGCCGGGTAGAGAGCCTGGACAAGACTGCCGGCCTGAATGGCGCCGGTGGAGGCATCCGCACGCCAGACAGCGCCTTTGGAGTGGCGGACCCGGATGCAGGAGCCAACCTCTCCATAGCTCAGGCTCGTTTCCCGGTAACATCCCCGGAGGAAATGCGCGGTTTCAGCTTTGAGGCTGGCAATAATAATGCCGCGTTGCGTACCCACCTTGAGCAGCGGTTGCGTGGCAGCGATGTTGAGCTCGCGCTAGTAACCAATCAATGGCTGGATGCGTTCCGTCAGGGGTTTGAGCAACCGGCAGCGGATGCAAATACCCTGATCACCTATGACAATGTCGCCGAGGCGCTCGCCAGCTACCAGAACTCTCAGGTGCTGATCGACTCACCCTGGAAAGCTTACCGGGAAGGGGATCTACAGGCGATCAGCGATCAGGCCAAGCGTGGCGCCTTGTTGTTTTATAACAGCAAGGAGCAAGGCGGCGCGGGCTGTGCGGGTTGCCACAGTGGTGATTTCCTGACCGACGAACAGTTCCATGTGGTGGGAATGCCGCAGGTGGGCCGCGGCAAGGGTGATGGTCCGGATGGCAGTGAAGACTTTGGTCGTTTCCGGGAAACCGGTGATGCCGACGACAAATACGCTTTCCGCACGCCACACCTCCTCAACGTGACCGAAACCGGTCCCTGGGGGCATGCTGGTGGTTATACCTCGCTGGAAGCCGTGGTGCGCCATCACCTGAATCCGCAGCAGGCCATCGACAACTTTGATTTCAGCCAGCTGGACCCTGCCGTGCAGGTGAGCAACATGACAGCCAATACCCAGAAGGCACTGGACCAGTTGGCCAGCCTGCGACTGGCGGGCAAGTCACAGCTGCCGGAAGCGGTGTTGAGTGATGAGCAGGTGGATCAGTTGCTGGCGTTCCTGGAGACACTCACCGATCCGTGTGTGAAAGATCGGGATTGCATGGCCAAATGGATTCCGGACAACACCATCTCCGACCCGGATGGATTGCGGCTGCAGGCTCAGTCCACTCTTTAACAAGGCAGAGTGTCGCTTGCGGCGCAATGTGTTGTGGTCAATGCTGCAATCGCGCCGCCAGCGACGCTCCTACGGAAAGGGAAGGGCTGCGCTGATCCAGGTTTCCGTAGGGTGCAGTTCGCCTTAGGCTCAGTGCATCCTACTTGACCGGTTTTCCCTGCTTTACAACGCAAGAGGCCGCGCCCAATGCCTGGGCGCGGCCTCTTGCGTTTACAGCCATAGAAAAGCCGGCTCGCGCCAGCTATCCATTATTAACTATTAATTGAAGTCTCACTCTTTCCAGGGCAACGAATAAGGCAGCGCCCCAAGCTGACTGTCCAGCGCCAGCTCTTCCCGGAACAGCACGCCATCGGTATCTTTTCGCAGCACCACCAGAGCGGCGCCGCCCTGTGAGGTGCGGGCGGCGCTGACTACTTCGCCGGCGGCTTTGCCGTTGCTGTCGCGCAGGGTTTCGCCCGGTGTCAGGTCCACATCGGCACTGTAGTTGATTCGCTGCATGCGCTGCTTGAGCTTGCCCTTGAAGTGCATGCGGGCGACGACTTCCTGGCCGGTGTAGCAGCCTTTCTTGAAGTTCACCCCGGCGGTGACGTCGTAGTTGAGCACCTGGGGCAGGAACAGGTCTTGCGCACCGGGGTAGACCATGCCTTCGCCAGCGTCGATGTCGGCGAGCTGCCAGCCGTTGGCGCCCGTGGTGGCCCGATCAGCGGCCAGGGTCTGCCAGGCGTGCTCGGCGGCGTCCTGCTTGACGAGCAGCAAGGCATGATCGGTAAAGGGGTAGCGCAGCCACAGGCCTTGATCGGTCTCGGCGCTGTTGCCGTGATCGGGGGCACCGGCGGGTAGATTGCCGGCCAGACCCAGCACCACGAGTTCCTGGTCCACGCTGAATTCCACCTTGGCGCGCAGCCGGTATTTCATCAATGCCTTGATCACCGCTTCGCTCAGATCCGCAGGGCACAGCAGCAGGTAATCGTCACCATCGCGGACGATACGTGCACTGACCAGGCCGCGGCCTTTGAGAGTCAGGTGCATGCCGTTGCGGTGGCCCTGTTGATCGACTTCGCGCAGATCACAGGACACCTGGCCCTGCAGATAATGGCCGGCCTCTTCGCCATGGGCGCGGATCACGGCCAGGTGGTCGCAATGACTGAGGTAGGGAGTCTCGGCACTGTTGGCCAAGGCCTGGGCGGCAATGAAATCGGACCAGCTCATGGGGCTCCTGTTATTGCTCGTTTTGCTTGTGATAGAGACGGAAGATCACCGGACATGGTACCTGAATCCGTGCCCGCAGCGTGGCTCTATGAAGCAGGAATTTGCTGTCACTGGCAATTTTTTGATGGTAGAGATTGGCGTCGAGGCTTGATGCTGGAGTCAGTGGGGCAGGTGTTGGATAATGCACGCACGGCGCGGAACGCGGTGCCGCAATTTCTGATCAGGATAATGCAGTAATGAGTCATGATGACCTGAAACGTCAATATCGTTGGCAGTGCCGCCGCGGGGCCTCGGAAGCGGAGGTGGTGCTGTTCGCCTACCTGGACGATCACTTCGATAATGAATCGCCGGAGCATCAGGCCTGGTTCCCGAAGCTGCTCGCCTGTGAAGATGCGGACATGTTCGAGTGGTTTACTCGCCGCAGTGAGCCACAAGACCCGGCCTTGCGCGAGTATGTACGGCATGTCCTTGCTCTGGTCTCCGCGAAAAAAGGTTGAGCTGAATCCCTCTCGCTATCCCGCCAGGATTCGCTGGCTGGCGATGGCGGTGGTGGCACCAGCGGTCTTGCTGGCGCAGGTGCCATGGTGGGCGTCGGCGCTGATGCTGGTGGCGTTGCCGCTGTTGGTATGGGGGTGGCGCCCGGCCCAGCTCGCCCAGATGGAACTCCACGAACAACGCCTTACCCTCATCGGCCGCCACTGGCAGGAACTGGAAAGCCCCCGCCGGGTATTGCGCGCAGGCCCATGGATGGCCATCCAGACCCCCAAAGGCTGGCTGCACCTGTTCGACGATCAGGCCCCTCGGGAGCAATTGCAGCCGTTTTATCAGTGGCTGTGGACCAACAGGAAAAGCAATTGATAGTGGATAATTGAGAATTGATAACTGCGCGAGCCTGACTCGTAGTGATTGAAACGCAAGAGGCCGCGTCCAAAGGTTGGGCGCGGCCTCTTTGCTTTCTGATAATAACTACGCGTGAACGCGCAGTTATCAATTATCCATTATCAATTCAAGTCAGGTGTCAGCACCGTATCCACCGCCTCATCATTCACTCCCGGAAAGTCACGCATGAAATGCAGGCCCCGGCTTTCCTTGCGTTGCATGGCGGAGAGGATGATGAGTTCGGCGATGACGACCAGGTTGCGCAGTTCCAGCAGGTCGTTGCTGATGTGGTAGTTGCTGTAGTACTCGGCAATTTCACTTTTCAGCATGTCCACCCGGTGCTGGGCACGCTGCAGGCGCTTTTCGGTGCGCACGATGCCCACGTAATCCCACATGAAGCGGCGTAGCTCGTCCCAGTTGTGGCTGATTACCACGTCCTCATCGGAGTCGGTGACCTGGGATTCGTCCCATTCCTTGTGCTCGCGGGGTTCCGGTACGCCGGCCAGGGTGGCGCCGATGTGTTCGGCGGAGGCCTTGCCGTAGACCATGCATTCCAGCAGGGAGTTGCTGGCCATGCGGTTGGCGCCGTGCAGGCCTGTGAAACTGGTTTCGCCGATGGCGTAGAGGCCGGGCAGGTCGGTCTGGCCGGTTTCGTTGATCATCACGCCGCCGCAGGTGTAGTGGGCGGCGGGTACCACCGGCATGGGGTCGCGGGTGATATCCAGGCCCAGTTGCAGGCACTTGGCGTAGACGGTGGGGAAATGCTCGATGATGAAATCCGCTGGCTTGTGGCTGATGTCCAGGTACAGGCAGTCGGCGCCCAGGCGTTTCATCTCATGGTCGATGGCGCGGGCCACCACGTCCCGGGGGGCCAGTTCGCCGCGCTCGTCAAAGCGATGCATGAAGCGCTCGCCGCTGGGCAGCAGCAGGTGGCCACCTTCGCCGCGAATGGCCTCGGTGACCAGGAAGCTCTTGGCCTTGGGGTGGTACAGGCAGGTGGGGTGGAACTGCATGAATTCCATGTTGGCCACCCGGCAGCCGGCACGCCAGGCCATGGCGATGCCGTCGCCGGTGGCCACGTCCGGGTTGGAGGTATAAAGGTACACCTTGGAGGCGCCGCCGGTGGCCAGCACCACGGCGCGGGCCAGGATGACATCGGTTTCGCCGGTATCGATATTGTGCACATAGGCGCCACAACAACGTTTTTCGCCGTTGTGCTCCTGCAGGATCAGATCTACCGCCACCCGGTATTCGAAGCGGGTGACATTGGGGCGGTTGCGCACCTGGTCGATCAGGGTGCCGGAGATGGCCTTGCCGGTGGCATCGGCGGCGTGAATGATGCGCCGATGGCTGTGGCCGCCTTCGCGGGTCAGGTGATAAGGCAGGGATCCCTCGTTGTTGCCGGCCAGGCGGGTGAAGTCGACTCCCAGATCAATCAGCCAGCGGATCGCATCGGGGCCGTTTTCCACGGTGTAGCGCACCGCATCGTCATGGCACAGGCCGCCCCCGGCCACGTGCGTATCGGCCACATGGCTTTCCAGGGAATCCTCCTGATCGAGCACCGCGGCGACACCGCCCTGAGCGTAGTAGGTGCTGGCGCTGGTCAGCTCGCCTTTGGATAACAGGGCGATCCGGCAATCATCAGGGAGGCGCAGGGCGGTAGTTAATCCTGCGGCTCCGGAACCAATGATGAGTACATCGTGTCGGAAGGTGGCCATGAACAATCCTTAGAGCGCCTGAACAAATGTTCAAGCAATGTGAAAAGGGCGGTAAAGCGGCCCTATAGTATAGCCGCGACCCTCACACCTGCTACAATGGCCTGCTTTAATTGACTGAAATTTCAGTCATTGCCTTATATCCGCGTTTCGCGAAAGATCCGGGGGATCGGTGTCAGACGAAGAGTTGGTCAAAAAAGCCAAAACCGGCGATCAGCGTGCCTTTGAAGTGCTGGTGCGTAAATATCAGCAGCGTATTTTCGCCCTGATCAGCCGCTATGTGCGTGACTCGGATGAAGTGCAGGACGTGGCCCAGGAAGCCTTTCTTAAAGCCTGGCGTGCCTTGCCCCGTTTCCGGGGTGATAGTGCCTTTTACACCTGGCTTTATCGTATTGCCGTGAATACCGCCAAGAACCATTTGGTGGCCGCCGGTCGGCGGCCGCCCGGCTCTGACCTGGATGCCGCCGAGGCAGAGCAGTACGCCGGTGCAGAAATGCTGCACGAGATTGGAACCCCGGAGTCCCTCGTGTTGTCACAGGAACTGGAGGCAGTCATCCATCGAGCCATCGAAGAGCTGCCCCATGAACTGAAAACTGCCGTGACCCTGCGTGAATTCGAGGGTCTCAGCTATGAGGACATCGCGGCGGTAATGGAATGCCCGGTGGGAACTGTTCGTTCCCGCATCTTCCGGGCCCGGGAAGCAATTGATACAGCTGTGCGCCCGCTTTTGGGCTCCCAGCGTGGCGACAAAGGGTGAGTGTATGAGCAGGGACCTGGAAACACTGTCTGCTTTCCTTGATGGGGAAACCAGCGAGCTGGAAACCCGTCGGGTAATGCGTGATATCGACAATGCCGATCTGGATGCACTGTCTCGTTGGCAGCTTGCCCGGGATGTGATGCATAAGCAGCCATCCACGAGTGTGCCGGCGGGCTTCAACGCCAGCCTGTCTGCGGCATTGGCTGCGGAACAGGCGCCGTCGCGACGTCCGGCCTGGCTGGGTAGCGTGAGCCGCCTGGCGGTGGCCGCGTCCGTGGCTGCGGCTACGGTGGTGGGCTGGCAGAGCTGGGAGGCAACCCAGTCTACCGGTGCTGCGCCGGTGATGGCGTCGGCCCAGGATAGTCGCATGAGCCGTCCGTTTGCGGAGGCGTCGCTGGTATCCCGGTCTTTTAATGGCACCACTCCAGTGGCGACACCGGCAGCTCAGGTCCAGCCCCGTGGCAATGACATGCTGCTGCGGCATAGCGAGTTTGCGGCCCGCAACAGTGGCCAGGGGATGATGCCTTTTGCTCGCCTGGTCAGCATGGACGCACGCAGTGGAGCCCGCTAACGGATGATGCTGCGCGCACTCGCTCTTTCCCTGTCTCTTTGTACGCCCCTGGTGGCGCTGGCGGATGATTCGTCGGCGCACAACCAGCTCCAGGCCATGGCCGAGGCCAACCGTTCCCTGAATTACACCGGTCGCTTTCTTTACCAGTTCGGTGCTGAAATCAGCACCATGGAAGTCAGCCATGCGGTTATCGATGGTCGACAGTACCAGCGCCTGACCCATCTTGATGGGCGCCTGGTGGAAGTGATTCGCCGTGGCGATGAGGTGCTCTGTCTGCACCCGGATCGCAGTCTCACCCGTCTTAATAGTCAGCAAGCCGGCCCCCTGGCATTGGGTGATCGCCTGGCCAGTGATCTGCCGGAACAGTACAACATCCTGGTGGATGGCGATGGCCGGGTAGCGGGCCGCCATGCCACGCGCATGCGGGTGGCGCCGCTGGATACCCATCGTTACGGTTATCGTCTGTGGCTGGATCAGGAATCCCGCCTGCTGCTCAAATCCGAAATCGTGGATGGGAGTGGTGTCGCCCTGGAGCGGGTGGAATTTGTCACTCTCACCTTGTCGCCGCAGCTGGGCCTCGACCATTTCGCTGTGCCGGAAGCTCGCCATGAAAAGGCACTGGCCCCGGTGGCCGAGTCTCACCCTTCCATGAAACTGGCGGTTACCCCTGAGTGGTTACCGGCCGGTTTCCGGGCCATGAAGCAGGATTGGCGGCAGGCGGCAACGGATCGCGCGCCGGTGGCGGCCCGTGGTTTCAGTGATGGCCTGGCGGCCTTTACGGTGTTCGTGGAAGCCATTGGCGAGAACAGCGTGGAAGAGGGTGTCAGCCGGGTTGGACCTACGGTAGCGGTAAGCCGCCGCCTGGCCGCCCCCAGCGGTGTTTATCTGGTGACCCTGGTCGGTGAAGTGCCGCAGAGTACGGCGCTGCGCGTGATCGATGGCATCAGCGTCAGGGATAGTCAACCGTAATGCTGCTGGAGCAGGGCACAGTGGTAGCGGTGGAAGCCGAGGCCATTTGGGTTGAGACTGTGCGTGCCTCAACCTGCGGCGCCTGTAAGGCCAAGGCCGGATGCGGCCACCATCTTGTCAATCAACAGCAGAGCGGGCAGCGTGCCCACCTGCGTGTTCCTGTTTCTTCCCGTGAGATTCATCAGGTCGGCGATACGGTGCAACTGGCACTGCCGGAAGGCGCGCTCATGCGAGGCGCCCTGTGGGTCTATGGCCTACCGCTGGCTCTTCTGGTCGGCGGGGCTGTGCTGGGGACGTTGCTGCCGGTGACGGCATTTGATGCATCGGCCCTGTTTGGCATGGGCGGTCTGGTGTTGGGGTTTGTCATCAACCGTGTACTGAGCCGAAGCGCGAGCCATAATCGGGCTTATCAGCCGTATCTGGTGACATCCGGGGACGACGGTTGCCAGGCGGTTGTGGTGCAGCCTGCAAAATAAAAGGAGAGCCCAATGAGCGGATTTCAGCGAGTGGCGATACTGTGTCTGGTGATTTTCACGGGCCTGTTGGTGGCCTGTACCGAGCCGGATAGCAAGGCCTCCCGGGAGCGGGCGGAACCGCTGGTAACCGGTCTGCCGGATTTCACCCGCCTGGTGGAGAAAGAAGGCCCGGCGGTGGTGAATATCAGCACCATTACTCGTCAGAGTGAAGAATCTGTTCGCGATCAGCTTGATCAATTGCCGGAATTATTTCGTCGCTTTTTTGAACAGTTCGGCGGTGAAGAGGGCGTGCCCTCCATGCCGCAGGAGCGAGAGGCCCGTTCACTGGGGTCCGGCTTCATCATTTCCGCGGATGGCTATGTACTGACCAATAACCATGTGGTGGCCGAGGCGGATGAAATCATTGTACGTCTGCAGGATCGCCGTGAGCTGAAGGCCGAGCTGATCGGCGCCGACGAACAGAGCGATCTGGCTCTGCTGAAGCTGGACGGTGAAGATCTGCCGGTGGTGAATATCGGCTCCTCCGACGATCTCAAGGTCGGCGAGTGGGTGCTGGCCATCGGTGCGCCTTTCGGCTTTGACAGCAGTGTCACCGCCGGGATTGTCAGCGCCAAGGGCCGCAGCCTGCCCAATGACAGCTATGTGCCCTTTATTCAGACCGATGTGGCCATCAACCCGGGCAACAGTGGCGGCCCGCTATTTAACCTGAGTGGTGAAGTGGTGGGCATCAATTCCCAGATCTTCAGTCGCTCCGGTGGCTACATGGGGGTCAGTTTTGCCATTCCCATTGATATGGCCATGGATGTGGTCAGCCAGATCAAGGAGTACGGCAAGGTTAGCCGTGGCTGGCTCGGGGTGCTGATTCAGGAAGTGGATCGTGATCTGGCGGAATCTTTCGGGCTGGATCAGCCGAAAGGGGCGCTGGTCTCCCAGGTGCTGGAAGACTCCCCCGCTGAGGCGGCCGGTATCCAGGCCGGTGACATTATTGTCTCGTTCAACGGCGAAACCATCTATCGCTCCTCCGAGCTGCCTCGCTGGGTTGGTCGGGTGAAACCGGAAACGGATGCCGACATGGTGGTCATTCGTGACGGTAAGGAAAAGAAACTGGAAGTGACTATCGGCCTGCTGCCGGACGACCCGGAGATGGCCCTGCGTGGTGCTGCCGGCCAGGCTGCGCCGGATGGCGCCAATGCCCTGGGGCTGAAAGTGCGCGCTGCCAGCGCCGCCGAACTGAGCCGCCTGGATCTGAAAGCCGGGGTGATCGTCGCCGAGGTGGGGGACGGCCCAGCCGCGAAGGCAGGCATTGCCAGTGGGGATATTCTGGTGACGCTGAACAATAAAGCGGTGAATGACCCGGAATCCTTCAGTGAGGTGGTGGCGGGCCTGCCCGAGAGCGGCACCGTTGCCGCTCTGATCAACCGGGACGGCAACCCCCGTTTCCTGCCCATCAAGCTGCCCTGAGGCTGACTGTTGTTGGAGCTATGCTTGCATGGCGAATCGGGCCTCGGCCCCTTCCCATGCAAGTGCTCCTGATGCCCTGGTGGGCCCAGGATCACCAACCCCCGTGCAACCCCCTCCCGTTCAGGCTAGAATCGCGCCCCACTGCGTGCCGTTTTCCCGGCAACCCTCTTTTGTGCAACAGGCCCTATGACTGACATCAAGAATATTCGCAACTTCTCCATCATCGCCCACATCGACCATGGCAAATCCACCCTGGCGGACCGCTTCATCCAGGTCTGCGGGGGGCTGACCCAGCGCGAGCTGAAAGAGCAGGTGCTCGATTCCATGGAGCTGGAGCGTGAGCGGGGCATCACTATCAAGGCCCAGAGCGTGACGCTCTATTACAAGGCCCGGGATGGGGAAACCTACCAGCTGAATTTCATTGATACCCCGGGCCACGTGGATTTCTCCTATGAGGTATCCCGTTCCCTGTCTGCCTGTGAAGGGGCCTTGCTGGTGGTGGATGCGGCCCAGGGCGTAGAAGCCCAGTCGGTGGCCAACTGCTACACCGCCATCGAGCAGGACCTGGAAGTGCTGCCGGTGCTCAACAAGATTGACCTGCCTCAGGCAGAGCCGGATATGGTGATCAACGAGATCGAAGAGATCATCGGCCTGGATGCCCACGATGCTTGCCGGGTGTCCGCCAAGACCGGGGTTGGCGTGGATGACCTGCTGGAGCAGCTGGTGGAGCGCATTCCCGCCCCGGAAGGCGAGCGGGAAGGGAATATGCAGGCGCTGATCATTGATTCCTGGTTCGACAACTATCTGGGTGTGATTTCCCTGGTGCGTATGAAGCATGGCCGCCTGAAGAAGGGTGACAAGATTCTGGTGAAATCCACCGGCCAGACCCATGTGGTGGATCAGCTCGGCATCTTTACGCCAAAACGGACCGAGACCAAACACCTGGAAGCCGGGGAAGTGGGCTGGGTGAGCGGCAGCATCAAGGATATTCATGGCGCACCGGTGGGCGATACCCTGACCCTGGCCAAGACCCCGGATGTACCGGCGCTACCGGGCTTCAAGAAAGTGAAACCGCAGGTGTATGCGGGTATGTTCCCGGTCAGTGCCGATGATTACGAAGACTTCCGTGATGCGCTGGCAAAGCTGACCCTCAACGATGCCTCGCTGTTCTATGAACCGGAAACCTCCGATGCCCTGGGCTTCGGTTTCCGGGTCGGCTTTCTGGGCATGCTGCACATGGAGATCATCCAGGAGCGCCTGGAGCGCGAATACGACCTGGACCTGATCACCACCGCCCCCACGGTGGTCTATGAAATCATGCAGGTCGATGAAAGCGTGCTTTACGTGGATAACCCCTCAAAGCTGCCGGACGCCAACAAAATTGAGGAATTCCGTGAGCCCATCGCCCGCGTCAACATCCTGGTTCCCCAGGAGTTTGTGGGCAATGTGATTACCTTGTGCGTGGAGCGCCGGGGCTCACAGATCAACATGCAGTATCTGGGCAAACAGGTGGCGCTGACCTACGACATTCCCATGGCCGAAGTGGTGCTGGATTTCTTCGACCGCATCAAGTCCGTGAGTCGGGGTTTTGCCTCTATGGATTATGCCTTCGAGCGCTTTGAAGCCACCAAGCTGGTGCGGGTGGATGTACTGATCAACGGTGACAAGGTGGATGCTCTGGCAATGATCTGTCACCTGGACCAGTCCGCCTATCGTGGCCGGGCTCTGTGCGAAAAGATGAAGGAACTGGTGCCGAGGCAGATGTTCGATGTGGCTATTCAGGCGGCCATCGGCAACAAGGTCATCGCCCGCCAGACAGTCAAGGCGTTGCGCAAGAACGTGACCGCGAAGTGCTACGGCGGTGACGTATCGCGTAAGAAAAAGCTGCTGCAGAAACAGAAAGAAGGTAAGAAGCGCATGAAGCAGGTGGGGAATGTGGAAATCCCCCAGGAAGCGTTCCTTGCAGTACTCAAGGTGGATGATTGATGGATATCGATATTGGTTTCTGGCTTTCCCTGGCGCTGCTGTTCACTGTTTCGGTCTGGGTGATCGACAAGATCTTTAAGCTCAAGCAGAAAGGCGGGCGTGTGGAAGGGGCGGTAGAAACCTCTAATTCCCTGATTTCCGTTTTCTTCGTTGTGCTGGTAATTCGCTCCTTCATCATTGAGCCATTTACCATCCCGTCCGGCTCCATGCTGCCGACCCTACAGGTGAACGACTTCATTCTGGTGAACAAATTCGCTTACGGCCTGCGCCTGCCGGTGACCAACACCAAGATTGTCGAGACCGGCGAGCCCCAGCGTGGCGATGTTCTGGTATTCAAATTTCCGGAAAATCGCAGCCAGAACTTCATCAAACGAGTGGTCGGGCTGCCTGGTGATAGCGTGCAGGTCAAAGATAACGTGGTCACGGTCAATGGCGAACCGGTGACGCGTGAGTTGGCACGGGAGTGGGAAGGCTCCGGTGCCTGGCGGCGCGAGTATGTAGAGCAGCTCGGTGATAGTCGTCATCTGATATGGCAGGAAGGCAAGATTAACCCCTTCACCGGCCGCAAAGTGCCACAGAGCCGGACCCAAGGTGAATGGCAAGTCCCAGAAGGTGCCTACTTTGTGATGGGCGACAACCGGGATAACAGTAACGACAGCCGATTCTGGGGTATAGTCCCGGAAGAGCTGGTAGTGGGTGAGGCTTTCCTGATCTGGATGCACTGGAAGCCGATCTTCTCGATACCCAGTTTTTCTCGTAATGGCGCCATAGACAAGGTGGAGGCGAACTAAAAATGATGACAATGCCATCACAACAACGCGGGATTTCAATGATTGGCTGGGCAGTGATTCTGCTTGTTGCCGTTGTATTGGGTACGGCAGCTCTGCGGATGGTGCCCGCCTACATGGAACACAACACAATATCTTCATCAATCAAGTCCCTGATGCAGGATAGCAAGACCGCGTTAATGTCACCCAATGAAGTGCGCGAAGCTCTGAGAAAACGGTTTAAAATCAACCAGGTTAATGTGATCAGCGCCAACGATCTTGCAATCAGCAAGGATAGCGGGATCCTTAAAATCAGTACTGATTACGAGGTTCGCGAACCTATGTTCTACAACGTCAGTATCGTGATGACCTTTCAGGACGAGTTCAGCAAAGACGTTCGCCAGTGAATAATGATCTCGACAGGTTGATGGCCCGGCTGGGCTATCGTTTCAATGATATTGAATTGCTGGCACTGGCACTGACCCATCGCAGTGTCAGCCGCCACCGTAACTACGAACGCCTGGAATTTCTCGGTGACGCCCAGCTCGGGCAGATCATTTCCATTGCCTTGTTTGAGCGCTTTCCGGATGCAGCAGAAGGGCAACTCACCCGGATGCGGGCGTCCCTGGTGCGGGGCCAGACCCTGGCCTTGGTGGCGCGGGAGCTGGGCCTGGGAGATTATCTGGTACTGGGCGGTGGCGAACTGAAAAGTGGTGGTTTTCGCCGCGATTCCATTCTTGCGGATTCTCTGGAAGCGATAATCGGCGCCATCCTGCTGGATGGCGGCGAGGCACCCTGCCGGGAAGTGGTGCTGGACTGGTTTGATGAACGGCTGCAGATCATCACCCCGCAGAGTGCCCAGAAAGACGCTAAAACCCGCCTGCAGGAATGGCTGCAGGCCCGCAAATTCGAATTGCCTACCTACCAGGTCACCCAGGTGGAGGGTCTCGCTCCCGCGCAGACCTTTGAAGTGACCTGTGAACTGGAGCAGATGCAACAAACCTTCAAGGCCCAGGGAGCCAGTCGCCGCAAGGCCGAACAGCAGGTCGCGGCCACTGTCCTGAGCTGGCTGGAGCAGCAGTATGACTGACGTAACACCGACCCGTTGCGGGATGATCTCCATCGTTGGGCGGCCCAACGTGGGTAAATCTACCCTGATGAATCACCTGATCGGGCAGAAGGTCAGCATTACCTCGCGCAAGCCGCAAACCACCCGTCACCGTATTCACGGTATCCATACCCGTGACAACTATCAGATTATCTTTGCCGATACCCCTGGCATTCATACCGGTCAGGATCGGGCGCTTAATCGAGCCATGAACGAAGCTGCAGTCTCTACTCTCAGCGGTGTGGATGTGGTGTGCATGATGGTGGATGGTCTCAAGTGGACGCCGGGCGATGAGTACGTGCTGTCGCTGTTGCCCGCACATCCGGAAATGCCGGTGCTGCTGATCATCAACAAGGTGGACAGCCTGGATGACAAGGCCCAGTTGCTACCACACATTGAAGCGCTTACCGAGCGTTATCCCTTTGATGCGGTGATACCGGTGTCGGCGCTCAAGGAACAGAACCTGATGGAGCTGGAAAAGGCGCTGGTCGAGCGCTTGCCGGAAGGGGAGTTCTGGTACGACGAAGATCAGCTCACCGACCGCAGCCTGCGCTTCATGGCGGCAGAAATTATTCGTGAAAAAGTGGTGCGCCAGCTGGGCCAGGAACTGCCCCATCAGGTGAGCGTGGAAGTGGAGATGTGGGAAGATGGTCCCCGTGTCACCGAAGTTTCTGCGGCGATCCTGGTGGAGCGTCGTGGCCAGAAAAAGATTCTCATCGGTGACGGTGGTGACCGCATCAAACAGATCGGCACTCAGGCACGGGAAGACATTGAACGCCTGATTGATCGCAAGGTGATGCTGAATCTGTGGGTGAAGATCAAGGCGGGCTGGTCCGACGACGCGCGGGCGTTGCGCTCGCTTGGCTATGACGAACGGAATTGAGCGACGAGCTTCTAGCTACGAGCTGCTAGAAAAACATTGTGTTTGGCTTTATGCGAAGCACCATCCTGAAAGCTAGAAGCTAGAAGCTAGAAGCTAGAAGCTAGAAGCTAGAAGCTAGAAGCTAGAAGCTAGGAGCTTTTCCCGTGAACCCCACCCTGCAACCGGCCTGGCTGTTACACCGCCGGCCCTTCCGCAACACCAGCCTGATCGTGGAGCTGTTTGTGCCCGCGCTGGGCCGTGTGGGGGCGGTGGTGCGAGGCGGTCGCAAGGATCCGTTGTTGGCACCCTTTACTCCCCTGTGGATCGAACTGAAAAGCGCCGGCGAACTTTACAGCTTTCGTGGCTGCGAACCTCGTGGCCCGCGCCTGGCCCTGCAAGGCAAGCCTCTGTACTGCGGCTTTTATCTGAACGAACTCCTGACCCGTCTGTTGCATCGGGACGACCCACACCCGGAGCTTTGGCCGCTTTACGAACAGGCGCTCAATGCGCTGGCGGAAGGGCAATGGCTGGATGTGGCCCTGCGGCAGTTCGAGTTGGGACTGGTGGAGGAAATGGGCTACGGCATCGCACTGGGGTACGATATTCACGGCGAGGCATTGCGCCCAGACGGATACTACCTGCTGGATCCTCAGCAGGGCCTGTTGCCCGCCCAGGAGGGTTATCACGGCAACGACTTACTGGCCATCGTCAACGGCGACTGGCAACCGTCAGCCCGTAAAACCGCCCTCCACCTGTGCCGGGCGTTATTGGCCCCGCACCTGGGGGACAAACCTCTGAAAAGCCGTGAGCTGTTTCGTGAGAAATGAATAATGAGCTACAAGCCACAACGCAAACCAGGCTGAAGCTATTCTGTGGCCCCTTTGTCACGGTTTATGATGCATTTTTCCAGCCGTTTTTTCTAAGGTGTATGGTTTTGTAGGAGCCCATGCTTGCACGGCGAACAGATTTTGGTAGCGCGGAGCACAGACAGTTTCGATTGGCACAAAACTGACTCGCGTTGTAGCTTGAAGCTTGTAACTTGCAGCTGATTTTTTGAGGAATTCCATGTCCAGAGTATTGCTCGGCGTTAACATCGATCACATCGCCACCCTGCGCCAGGCCCGTGGCACCCGTTATCCGGAGCCGGTGCAGGCTGCGCTGGTAGCGGAGCAGGCGGGGGCGGATGGAATTACTGTGCATCTGCGCGAAGACCGCCGCCACATCAATGACCGCGACGTGGAGCTGCTGGCGCAGACCCTGCAGACTCGCATGAACCTGGAAATGGCTGCCACCGAGGAAATGGTCGCCATTGCCTGTCGCATCAAGCCGCCCCATTGCTGCCTGGTGCCGGAAAAGCGCGAAGAGCTGACCACAGAAGGTGGGTTGGACGTGGTGGGTAACCAGGCGTGGATTGCCCAGTGCTGCCAGCGCCTGGGGCAGGCGGGCATTGATGTGTCCCTGTTTATCGATGCGGACCCGGCGCAAATCCGTGCCGCCCGGGAATGTGGTGCGCCCACCATCGAAATTCATACCGGCCATTACGCCGATGCGACGGACCCGGCCAGCGAGCAGCAGGAACTGGCGAAAATCCGAGATGGTGTTGCCTATGCGCTGGAGCAAGGCCTGGTGGTGAACGCCGGCCATGGTCTGCATTACCACAACACTCTGCCCATCGCCGCTATTCCCGGCATCAACGAACTGAACATTGGCCACAGCATCATCGCCCGGGCCGTGATGTCCGGGCTGGATGACGCGGTGCGCACAATGCGGGATCTGCTTGACGGGGTTAACCGCTAGCTAGGAGCGTTGGATCGGAAAACGTCGGAAAGCTGCAGGACTTCGTCATCTGTACAAAGCTGCTGTAGGAGCGTCGCTGGCGGCGCGATTAGCGCTCTACGGTGGCTAATTAACGGAATCTCTCGAGCTCTGGGATCCCTGATCGTCCTGCGGACGATTTCCTTGTTGCGCAAGGTTCGCGGCCCAAGCTCCGTATTCGCTACGCTCACCCTTCGTGGCGACCTACGGTCGTTACTCCGCTACGCTACGTTCCTGCAGCGGCTTCGTAGAAGCATTAGGGATAATATCGCGGACAGGGTACGGGCCGTCAGGCTCGGCCCCTACCGCGTTGTAGCTTGCAGCGCATCTCTTCACATCGGCAACACTTCCACCGTCCCCAGATACTGCAGCCGTCGCTGATCGGCTTTCTTGTTGCTGACCTTGTCATCAGAGCTGGCGGCTTCCAGGTAGTAGCGGCCGGCCTGGGGCCAGGTGATGGACAGCATGCCCTTGTCGTCGCTGGTTACGATCCAGTTGTCCTGGCTGTCGCGGTAGCGGGTACCACCGGGGACCAGTTCCATTTCCACATCAGAGGCTGGTTCGCCGTCCACCAGCAGGCGCCACTGTGCGGTTTCACCGGCGTACAGGTCGTTAGGGTGAGTGAGCATTTCCAGTTCCATGCCCTTGCCGGTGGGCCGGATGGCCGTCGGGGCGCCCAGGGTAACTACGGTTTCCAGGCGGTTATGGACTTCGCTCAGTGTTACGTCGCTGGCATTGTCCGGCAGTTGGGCAAGCAGCTTGTCCGCATCCATGCCGCGGGCGCGTTTACGTTCACCGTCCACCTGGTACATCAGCAAATAACCGGGCCTGGCCACCGCGATACGGTAGCTACCGGGTTTGTTCAGTTTCACATCGAAGACACTGCGACGATGTCCTTCGAGCCGGTTCTCCACGGTGGCGGCCTTGCCATCGGGTCCGGTTACTTCCAGGTTGTCCAGCGGGTAGGCGCGTTCCACGCCGAAGATTTCGTTGGAAATGCTGGCATCCACGGTGACCCATTGCGGTTCGGAGACACTGGTGTGGCTGGGTAGCAGCCAGAGTTTGTGAGCCTGGGCCGGCAGAGCCATTGCCAGTAGCGATAGCATGCCGATGCGTTTTAGCGTGATGTTCATGGCGCTTATCCTTTTCAGTTTATTGGGCTTCAGGGTCTTACGCTGAGCGTGACGGTGCCCAGCTCACTGGTACCGTTAACCTGTTGTTGCTGGTGGTTGCTGGCCGGCCACTGGAAAGGCAGGCGTACTACTTCCCTGCCGCCCACTTCACGGGAGGCCTCGACTACCAATTGGTACTCACCCGCGGGCAGTTTCTGCAGGCTTTGCAACTCGCTGAAATCCATTTGGTGCTTGCCGGGGCTGCGGGTGGCGCCGGTGAGGCCGTCATAGGGCTTTTGCTGGCCCCGGCCGGTGCGACGCCACCACTGGCGGATATCCTTGAGCCACTTTTCCTGATCGTCGTACCACAGACCCAGAGGCACGATGGTGCTGCGGTCGGCGTTTTCCACCCAGAAGGCCACGTAGGGGGCGTGGTATTCCGCCACCCGCAGCCGGGGGACTTCTACCTCTACCTGGAAGGTGTCGGCGCTGGCGTAACTGGCCAGCAGGGAAAACAGTGCGAGAGGAAGTAAACGCATAGGGCTGTCCTTGTTAATGCATGAAAACCACGATCAGCAGCCAGGGCAGCACCAGCCCGGCCAGGGTGACCGGCCAGGTGGCCGGGCGTCGTTTGGCATGAAGCATCATCAGCCCCAGACCAGTGAGCGAGAACAGCAGGCTGGCCACGGCAAAGATGTCGATAAACCAGGACCAGGCGATGCCGGTATGGCGCCCTTTGTGCAGGTCGTTGAAAAACGCGATCCAGCCCCGGTCGGTCTGCTCGGCCAGCACCGAGCCATCATCAAGATCAATGGCCAGCCAGGCGTCTCCGCCGGGCCGTGGCAAGGCCAGATAGACTTCCCCGGCCGACCATTCGGCGGTCTTGTCACCGGTGCGGATCTGCATCTCCTGGTCCAGCCAGTCGCGCACCGGAACGGGTAGGGGGCCCTCCTGGTGAAGACTCAGTGCTTCCAGTAGAGGGGCGGGCAGGGAGGCTTCCTCTTCCCGGATAGTCGGGTCGGCGCTGATGGCACTGGCGTGGTTAAGCGTGATCCCGGTGATGCTGAACAGCAGCAGACTGATCAGGCAAAGGGCCGAGGTAATCCAGTGCCACTGGTGGAGCTGTTTCAACCAGAAGGCTTTGCGTTTCTTGTTCACCACGGAAAGGGCTCGGCATATTTCGGTGGCAGGGATGGTAATGAGAATGGTTATTTTTAAACAGCCGTAAGGGTGTAAAGAATGTAAGGGGTGCTGGTGCAAGTGAATTAAGTTCAAATAATTCTGGATTTGTTAAATGATAATTTTTATCATTCGCGAATGAATGCTGTTGCCCAAATTCCCTCCCGTTTGCTGGTCATCGAAGATGATGCTGTGCTCAGTGCGCATCTCCATGATTTCCTGTCCGAGCGCCGATACCAGGTCACCCTCTGTGCGGATGGCACCCTGGGGCTGGCGGCGGCGTCCTCCGGCGACTTTGATCTGGTATTGCTGGATATTCTGTTACCCGGGCTGAATGGCCTGGAGTTGCTGGGCCAGCTTCGCCACAGGAGCCCGGTGCCGGTGATCGTGGTGTCTGCTCTTGGCGATGAGCAGGCAAGGATTCAGGGGCTGATCGGCGGGGCGGATGACTATCTGCCCAAGCCGTTCAGCATGGCGGAATTGGCGGTGCGGGTAGAGGCGGTGCTGCGCCGGGTCAGCATGGAGCGACACCGGACGGTGTCGTCGAATTCGGTAGGTGGATTGGTTCTGGAAGAGCCGTCCGAGACTGCCTGTTATCGCCAGCGTGACCTGGGGCTGACCACCACGGAATTTCGTTTGCTGCAGGTGCTGCTGGAGCACCATGACCAGGTATTGAGCAAACCCTTCCTTTACCAGACGGTGTTGTACCGGGGCTGTGGTCGCCACGATCGCAGCCTGGACCTGCATGTGAGCCATCTGCGTCGCAAGTTGCGGGATGCCGGCGCGCCGGAATCCTCTGTTCGCACCGTTTGGGGCCAGGGATATACCCTGATCACCGAGCACCTGTGATGCTGGGGCGACATTCCCTGTTGTGGCGGCTGGCGTTGCTGCTGATGGTGACGGCGGTGTGCACCGTGACGCTCAGCGACTGGCTCAACCGTACTCTCAGCAGCCGTGCCCTGTTGCTCAGCGACGAGGCAAAAAGCGCCCTGCGCGGTTATGCCGCCGATGCAGAGCAGGCCTGGTTGGAGAACGGTGCAGCGGGGGTGGAGCACTGGATTGCTGCCATGGGTGATCGCGAACCCGGTAACATCATGGTAGTCAGCCAGGATGATCAGTCACTCAGTGGTATTCCCCTGACGGAATCAGAACGGGCCGGCCTGCGGTTTCAACGGGGTCTGGAATGGCGGATGAGTTTTCGCTATCGCTCCATGCCCTATATCGGTGTCCCTTTCCCCAAAAGCCCGGAGCAGGGCAGTCTGGTGATGCAACTCCCGCCCCGTTACATGCCCGGCCAGGACTGGCCACTCTGGAAGTCTTTGTTGATGGTGGGGCTACCAGCGTTGGTGGCACTGATACTGGGGCTGCTGCTGTTCTGGCGTGTGCGTGTGCCGCTGCGGGAATTGCAGCATCAGGTGCTGCAGTTCAAGGATGATCCGCAGGCCCGGGTTCAGCCCTCGCTGAGCCACCGTCGTGACGAATTCGGCGATGTGGCTCGCAGTGTCAATCACATGGCCGAGCAGGTGTCGGCTATGCTGGCCACCCAGCGGCAGCTTCTCAACGATATGTCCCATGAGCTACGCACGCCACTCAGTCGTCTGGCGGTGGCGCTGGAGAGTAATCTGGATGAGGCGGGGCTACGGCAGCGGGTGGCGCGTGAGCTGGTGCAGATGCGTACCCTGGTCAACGATACGCTTACCCTGGGTTGGCAGGATACGGAATCCGGTGACGGTGGGCAGGAGCCGATCTCGTTACTGGCCCTCTGGGATGTGGTGAGCGACAACGCCGCCTTCGAAAGTGGCTGGCTCCAGTCACGCTTTCCCTGTGATCTTCCTGCCGATGCGCAGGTCCGCGGTAATCTCAATGCGCTGGCCCAGGTACTGGAAAATCTGGTGCGCAATGCGGTGCGTTATTCTCCGGCGGAGGGGCGGATTTCCCTGTCAGGAACCCGGGAGGGGGACTGGTGGCACCTGTGGGTCACTGATCAGGGGCCAGGTGTGCCTGCGAATCGTCTGGAAGACATCTTTGCACCTTTCGTCCGTCTAGACAGTGCCCGTGCCGGCAACAGTGGTTTCGGGCTGGGGTTGAGCATTGCCTTTCGCTCCGTGCAGTGGCTTGGTGGCCAACTGTGGGCAGAAAACGCCGACCCTGGGCTGCGGGTCCATCTGCGATTGCCGGCGGCTGTATAGTTTGTAAATCTCCTTTATATGCAAACAAGAATCAATATCATCACCCGTGAATAATGTTCATTAATTCCTTAGGCGGCTTTATGCCGCGTTTGCGGGGGGATCAGCGCCTGGTTGCCAGAAATGGCGCCGGGGCTCTGGTCATGTTGTCGATGTTATTGAGGAGATAAGGAAGATGGGAATGCGTTTGGGGAACCTGGGGCTGGTTTTGCTGGTGACCAGCGGTATCGCCTGGGCAGAGCAGGACAGCCACGAGCTTGGCCAGATTTCGGTGACTGCGGGGGGCTACGCCCAGCAGGTGGAAGATGCTCCGGCTTCCATTAGCGTAATCAACCGGGAGCAGATCGAGCAGCGCTATTACAAGGATGCTACCGATGCCTTGCGGGATATTCCCGGTGTCGTTGTGACCGGTGGCGGTTCCGGTGATCGCGGCACGGATATTGTCATGCGTGGTATGCCTTCGTCGTACACCCTTATCCTCGTCGACGGCAAACGCGTCTCCACCCGCGAAACCCGCCCCAACGGCAGCGCCGGTTTCGAGCAGGACTGGTTGCCGCCCTTGCAAAGCATTGAGCGGATCGAAGTGGTGCGCGGGCCCATGTCCACCCTGTACGGTTCCGATGCTCTTGGTGGGGTCGTTAACATCATCACCCGCAAGGTGGCCGATGAATGGGGTGGTTCAGTGCAGCTGGACACCATCATTCAGGATGATTCCCGATCCGGGGATATCAAGCAGGGTAATTTCAGTCTCAACGGCCCCCTCAAGGAAGGGCTGGTGGGGTTACAGCTTTACGGTCGCTTCCAGGACCGGGAAGAGGATCTGTTTGAAAACGGCTTTGAAGAAAAATCCCTGAAGAACCTGACTGCCAAGGTGTCGGTGACGCCCAGCAAGGATCATGACCTTGTGCTGGAGGCCAGCCAGGTGGACCAGCGTCGTCGTTCGCTGGTCGGTTACAGCGCCCCGGCCACCGATTGTCGTGGTGGCTGTACAGATTCCGATAATCGCAGCAGCCGCGAAGCCTTCTCGCTGAGCCATACCGGGCACTGGGCGATAGGAACCTCTGATACCTATGTGCAACGGGAAAGGGCAGAAAACGAAAACCGCGAGATGGTGATCACCAACACCACGGCGAAATCGTCATTGGTCATGCCGCTGGGTAATCACAGGGTCACCATGGGCGCGGACTTTATTGAGGAAGCGCTCTCCGACAAGACCTCCAACCGGATTTCCGAACGAACCCGTATCGATACCGCAAAATACTCGCTGTTCGCAGAAGACGAATGGATGCTAACTGATACTTTCTCTCTCACAGCCGGGGCACGGCTGGATGACGATGACAACTTTGGTAGTCACTTCAGTCCGCGACTTTATGGTGTGTGGGGCTTCAGCCCTCGCTGGACCCTGAAAGGGGGTGTGTCCACCGGTTTTCGTTCTCCGTCATTGCGGGAAATCACCCCGGACTGGGGGCAGGTGAGTCGTGGTGGCAATATCTACGGTAATCCGGATCTGGAACCGGAAACGTCAGTAAACAAGGAGCTGGGGCTGTACTTCAATGCCGGGCGTAGCCTGATGGCGAACGTCACCGTTTTCCATAATGATTTTGAAGACAAGATTACCCGCATTGCCTGCCCGATTGCTATTTGCACCGACGGTGCCAATCAGTTCGGCTCCGATCCCACCTATCGGGTTAACGTGGACGAAGCGGTAACCCGGGGGGTAGAAGCAGCCCTGTCGACCACGCTGTATCGAGTGCTGACACTGAACCTCAGCTATACCTATACGGATTCCGAGCAGAAATCCGGGGAGTACAAGGGAGAACCGCTGAACCAGTTGCCGGAACATCTGGCCAGTCTGCAGGCCAACTGGCAGGCCACGGACATCGTGTCGCCCTGGGCAACGGTGCGCTATCGCGGAGAGGAAAGCCAGCCGACTACCGGGCCTTCCAGCAGTGCCATCATCGCGCCGTCCAATATGCTGGTGGATGCGGGGCTGGGGTTCCGGTTGTCACCACAGGCGAAACTGAACACTGGCATTTATAACCTCACCGACAAGACAATTTTGCTGGATGAGAATGGCTATGTGGAAGATGGCCGGCGTTACTGGCTGGGCGTAACCATGAACTTCTGATGGTTTGTGCAAAAAAAACGCCGGCATCAGCCGGCGTTTTTTGTCTTCAGGCCTACGATTACAATTTTGCCTGAAGGCTGGCGCGGAAGTCCGCATCATACTGCGCCAGACGGACGATCTGGTTGTATTTTTCCAGTTCCAGGCCGTTGTCTTGCACGGCTTCCACCATTTTCTGCTGGGCTTCCTGCTGAACCTCCATGGCTTTCTTGGGCTTGTCCTGGTTGGCTTGCAGCTTCTGGGAATACTTTTTCTGAATCCCTGCCATGTCTTTCTGGGTGGCAACAAATGCATCCAGATCCGAATCGGAAAAGTCGGAAGCATCCGGCAGGTTCTGCTGCTGAGGCATGTTCTGGGTCTGCGGAGCGCCTTGTTGCGGGGCACCGGTGGTGCCAGGCTGCTGTGCGATGGCGGTGGCGGTCAGAGCGCTGGTAAACAGCAGTGCGGCCATGGCGGTTATTGGCTTTTTCATAGATCAGTCTCCTTTGCGTATTCATGCCCCCCTGCATGAATGTCAGAGGGCAGTTTTGTGCCATGGCGTATCGGGTCATCGCGCATGGCACCTGACAGGTCCGACAAACCTGTGAGTATCCGTTCCTTGCATTTTGTTAAGTTGTGTAAATATGTGTGACGATCGTCATTCATCGCGTATCACCGGTAATCGATAGTCAAAGATCCTGCTGTCCTCGGCACTTTCCTTTTTACGCTATGACCGTTTCAATAGGTGGGTGGATTTCGTCCACGATGGGACTGATAAGAAAAACCAAGGAGAGCTGAATGTTGAAAAGAACCGGAATTGTTCGCGGAACGCTCGTAGCATGGATGTTGTTGGCCGGCACGGCGGCACAGGCTGAGTTTTACACTGGTGCCCAGGTCAATATGCTGAACATAGATCGTGGCTCGGTCAGCAATGTGACTCTCACCGGTCTGACACTGCGTGGTGGCATGGTACTGCACGAGCTGATTAGCGCCGAGGTTCATGCCGGTAAGGCATTCGGTGATGATTCCTACCGCGGCGTGGAGGTGGAGAATGACTTTCACTACGGCGTGTATGCCCGGCTGACGCCACCGCTGGCAGGCCCTGTCCGTCCGTATCTGATCGGGGGTTACAGCTATGTTGAGAATGACTTCAATGGCGACACCCTGCGTGACGACGGTGCCTCCTACGGTGGTGGCTTCGACCTGGGGATGGAAGAGCACATAAGCATGAGTCTGGAGTATTTGCGTCTGGTGGATAATGACTTCGGTACTCAGGAACTGATTGGGCTGGGACTTAACTACAAGTTCTGAGAGAGGAAATGCCGGGTTGCACCGGGGAGGCGGCGAGTAGTCCGGGCTCTCGGTGCGATCACAGGCTGTCTTTTATATTCTTTAAGATTATAAAAGTATCACCATATATTCCTTTATCTTCTTCGCTAACTCCCTATCATGGCACTCGCAATTCCTGTTTTGAGGTGCTGTAGATCATGGGTAGTGCACAGCTTATTACACGTTTCGGAGATAACACTGCCGGCTTGTCCAAAGAAGCCTTGTCAGACCTGAATCGTGTCTATGGTCCGTTGAGTTTTGAAGAGCGTATCGCGCGCGTATTTGAGGATTTTTACCCCGAGCGCATTATGATTACCTCTTCCTTTGCGGCTACCTCTGCGTATTTCCTGCATATTATCTCCAGCATCCGTCCCGAGCAGCCGGTGCATTTCATCGATACCGGTTACCACTTTGAGGAAACACTCAAGTACAAGGACTACCTGGTGGAGCGCTTTGGCCTGACTGTCATTGATGTGACCCCGGACCCGGACCATCATCAGGTGTCTTTGGAAAACCGCATGTGGGAATCCGATCCGGACCTGTGCTGCCAGGTGAACAAGGTGAATCCCCTGGATGAGGCCAAGGAAAACTACGACCTGTGGATTTCCAGCCTGATGGGCTGGCAGACCGAGCACCGCGCCGGGCTGCAGGTATTCGAAGAGCGTGGCGGGATGATCAAGTTCAATCCCATGATCGACGTGACCAAGGAACAGCGCGATAGCTATATCGAAGAACACGATCTGCCGTTCCATCCGCTGGTGGCGGAAGGCTATAACTCTATCGGCTGCAGCCACTGTACCTTCAAGGGCGAAGGCCGCGAAGGTCGTTGGAAAGGCCAGCAGAAGACCGAGTGCGGCCTTCACCTTTAAGTTATTCCGGAACCACGCTAAACGGGCGCTTAATGCGCCCGTTTTTTTGTTCGGTCGACCCTTTCCTTATTGTTGAGTAGGCTTTCGGTATCTCCCTCTGCCTGCCAGCCCATGAAGCGACAATACCGAAAAAGACGATTTCTTCTGACAGGCCTGTTGCTTGCTTTGCTACTGATGCTGGCGGCCCTGCAATGGTGGCCGCTGCCTGAGCGGCTGGATAACACGCCCTACGCCACCTTGATGCTGGATCGCCACGGCCGCCTGCTGGATGCCCGGATTGCCGAGGATCAGCAGTGGCGTTTCGTGCCGGTGGCACAGCTGCCGGACAAATACGAACAGGCAGTGCTGTTGTTCGAAGACAAGCGCTTTTACCGGCACCCGGGCATTGATCCGCTGGCCATCGCCCGGGCCATGCGCCTGAACCTGGAGGCGGGAAGGGTGGTCAGTGGCGGTTCTACGCTGACCATGCAGCTGGCTCGGCTGCTGCGTGACGACCCGCCGCGGACTCTCACCGAAAAAGCCTGTGAGGCGCTACTGGCATTGCAGCTGGAGTGGCACTTCAGCAAGCCGGAGATCCTTGTCCATTACGCCAGCTGGGCTCCTTTCGGTGGCAACATAGTCGGCTTGCGTGCCGCATCCTGGCGTTATTTTGGCCGCGAACCCAGAGCCTTGAGCTGGGCGGAGGCGGCCCTGCTGGCAGTGCTACCCAATTCGCCTTCGCTGATTCATCCCGGGCGCAATCGGGAGCGGCTACTGGCTAAACGTGATGCCCTGCTGCAACAACTCCACCGCCAGGGTTCCATGGCAGATGCAGACCTGCGGCTGGCGTTAATGGAGCCTTTACCTGCCGCGCCCAGGCCTCTGCCGGGGCTGGCCCCTCACTTGCTGAACACTCTCTCGAAGACTTCCACGGGACGGCTACTGACCACAACGCTGGATGCGGACCTTCAACGGCAGGTCAGGGAATTGGCCCGGCAGCACGGTCGGCGGTTGGCCCGCGATGGGGTCCATAACGTGGCGGTGGTGGTCATTGATCATCAGCAACGACAAACCCGCGCCTATGTGGGCAACGTCTCCCATGGCGACCCTGTGGAATACGGGGCAGCGGTGGATATCGCCAGCGCCCCCCGTTCCACCGGCAGCGTCCTCAAACCCTTGCTGTACGGGTTGATGCTGGATGACGGGCGTTTGCTGCCCGGCACCCTGGTGCCGGATCTGCCCACCAACTATGGCGGTTTCAGCCCGGAAAACTTTGATCACGGCTATCGGGGGGCAGTGCCTGCGCACCAGGCCCTGAGCCAGTCACTGAACATTCCCGCGGTACGTATGTTGAAGGACTACGGGCTGGGGCGATTTCATAGCGAACTACAGCGCGTGGGCATGACCACCCTGTTTCGTAGCGCAGAAGACTACGGGCTCACCCTGATCCTCGGTGGGGCAGAAGGGCGGCTGGATGAACTCACCGCAATTTATGCGCAGATGATGGCCAGCGCCAATGGACTGGCCCCTGAATCAGTGCGGACACTAACAGGGGCGCAACCCGGGGCGGTGCCGGGAGTGGCAATCAGCCCGGGCGCCGCCTGGCTTACCTTGCAGGCCTTACGGGAGGTCGCCAGACCAGGCACGGCACAACAGTGGCGACTGTTCACCTCCAGTCAGCCGATAGCCTGGAAAACCGGCACCAGCTACGGCCTGCGCGATGCCTGGGCCATCGGCAGTAATGGGCAATATACGGTGGGTGTCTGGGCGGGCAACGGCAACGGCGAGCCGGCCCCGTCCCTCGGCGGGGCAGTGACGGCTGCACCACTGATGCTGGATGTGTTCAGCCTGCTGGGCACTGCGCCATGGCCGCAGCCGCCATTGGGCGAACTGAAAACCGTGCAGGTCTGTGCCGATGATGGCTACCTGGCTGGGGGGCGGTGCGAGACCGTGGAGCAGTTGGCTCCAAGACAAAGCCATTTTCAGAGCGTCACGCCACACCATATCCGCGTGCACCTGGATGCCAACGGCCAGCGGGTGCACAGTCAGTGTGAATCAGTGAGTCAGATGCAGCATCGGGACTGGTTCGTACTGCCGCCGCCCCAGGCCTGGTTCTATCGCCGTCATCATCCCGGCTATCGGCCCTTACCGGCCTGGCGGGCCGACTGTGTGGCTGGCGCCCGTGCCATGCAAAGCGAGCCGCCCATGGCGCTGGTTTACCCCCATGCCGGAACCGCTATCTACATTCCCGTGGAGCTGAATGGTCGCTTGGGCCGCGCCGTTTTCCGCGCGGTCCATCAGCGTAGCCAGGCAGAACTGTTCTGGCATCTGGACGATCGTTTTCTCGGAAAGACCCGTCACTTCCATGAACAGGCCATCATCGCTGAGCCCGGCTGGCATACGCTGACGCTGGTCGATGATCAGGGGTTTCGATTACGTCATCGATTCATGGTGCTGGGGAAGTGAGCGCTTTTAATTACAGGGCAGTGGGTGGGTATACGTAAAGTTTTATTTGATTTCGGTAGCTCGGGGGCTGGTATGAGTATTCGGTATGTGGAGTCCACAAAAAGTCGTGCAAGAGCGTAAAGCGTCGCATTTACGGTATCGGGGTTTATAGGGGCAAGCAGCGGTTTGACTGCTGGTCTCAAAAGCCTCTTATCATTTGTTTGACTGATTTTTCAGATAAACAATAAATGCCACCACGGCAATGCCGCAGAGGAACAGCACGAAAGCGGTAATCAGTTGCTCCAGAGTCATGATGCGGCCTCCTGTCAGTTATGTAGAAGATTATCATGACACCCGCGCCTTTACTTAATAGGCGCGGGTGTCATGATTTGGATCAATTTTTCCTGCCAGGTTCTTCTCCGTGAACCGCTCTAGTCGATACTACAGAGTAACTGCTCCGTGCTGTCCCAGCCCAGGCAACCATCGGTGATGGAGAGGCCGTACTGTAGGGGTTTCTGCAGGGGCTGTTTGCCGTCCTGAAGATGGCTTTCCAGCATGACACCGGCGATATGTTTTTCACCCTTGCGCCGCTGTTCAAGCAGATCGTGCAGTACCTCCGGCTGCTTGAGCGGATCTTTGCCACTGTTGGCGTGGCTGCAGTCCACGATCAGTCGCGGGTTGCGGCCTTTAGCCTGGAGGGCGTCGATGGCAGTGCGAATGCTGTCGGCATCGTAGTTGGGGCCTTGATGCCCGCCGCGCAGTACCAGGTGGGTATCCGGGTTGCCCGCTGTCTGTAGCAGGGCGCTGTGGCCGGTGTCATCGATGCCAAGATGCGTGTGGGGATGCTCGGCGGCGCCCATGGCGTCACTCGCTACATCAATGCTGCCATCGGTGCCGTTCTTGAAGCCCACGGGCATGGGCAGGCCGCTGACCATTTCCCGGTGGATCTGGGATTCGGTGGTGCGGGCGCCGATGGCTGCCCAGCTGAGCAGGTCGCCCAGGTAGTCGGCGGCCATGGGGTGCAACAGTTCGGTGGCCAGGGGGAGTCCCAGCCGTGCCAGGTCCAGCAACAGGTGGCGGGATACGTTCAGGCCGGTACCGATATCGTTGCTGCCGTCCAGGTGTGGGTCGTAGAGCATGCCTTTCCACCCCACTGTGGTGCGTGGCTTTTCCACGTAGGCGCGCATTACCAGGAAGACCTTGTCGTCCAGCTGACGGGACAGTTCGCTCAGACGATGGCCGTATTCCAGCGCTACTTTCGGGTCGTGAAGCGAGCAGGGGCCAGTAATAACAAGCAGGCGGTCATCGGTGCCATTGAGAATATCGCGTACGGTTTGGCGATGTGCCTGAATCTGTGCTGCCAGCCGGGCGTCCACCGGCAGGCGCTCACGCAGCACGGTGGGGGAGGGCAGCGGCAAGCTGCGGCGCGGACTGGTGTCGGCGGGGGTAGTGGTGCTCTGTGTCTGTTGCATGGTCGTTCCTTACTGTTCTGTGCGCATTACCGTCGCGCGTGATTCGATCGTAGTGTTCTCGGGACCGGGCTTTGCCATTGGCTAAATCGCGATTCTTTGTGGTGCCGGCTATATCGATACATGGTGCTTGTCCTCTTTGGTGCGGTGTTTGGGTATTTATCTGGCAATAAAAAACCCCGGGCGGGATTCCGACCGGGGTTTTCATGATTCGGCAGGCGTCCCGTAGGGGCGCGCCTGGGTAACGGTCAGGCGCGCGAGCGGCTAAACCAATACCCATAATAGAAGGCAGCGCGCACAACCGTGCCGACCGGGTTGCGGTCTGCATTGATGCTGTGATTGTGCAGGGCTGCGTTCATGGTGAAATCTCTTTGAGTTCAGTTCTCAAGCCTAGCGATGGCGCCCGTCAGAAGCAAGAGGGCGAGCCTCTCTCCTTGATAGATGGTCAATATGCCGGGTCGGCATGACAGGATCGTGACAGGACAAGGCAAAAAAATGCCCACCGAAGTGGGCAATGAAGGTGGAGACAATCAAGGAGAAAACAGGATCAGAAGATATCGGCCTTGCCGATGGCATTGGTGATGACCTGGGCGAAGTGGCCTGCGCCCTTTTCCAGGCCCTTGAAGCCGCCGGTGTTGAAGCTGACGGTGTTGCCTTGCCAGATGATCGCTTGCTGGTCTACATCCCAGAGGTCCAGTCGAACCACATAGATGTCCTCATTCACGAAAAAGTCGTCGCTGAACACCTGAGGGCGCATGGTCATGGTGCCGGCGACCGGTACGGCCGTCCCCGGGTCACCTTTGACTTCAAGGGTTTCGGTGCGCTGCTCTTCCAGGTGGATCGCCAGGGCGCTGTCGAAGCCATTTTCCTTCATGCGTTGCGCCAAATAGTCACGGCTTTTACCTTCAATCCCTTTGTCACCAAAAACCGTGTGGGCGGCGGTGGCCTGGATACCCTGTTCGGCAAACTTGGCGACAATGGCGTTTTCCAGGTGGGCACGCAGTTCATGCTCTACCAGAACCCCCACCACCAGTGACTGGTAGGGACCTTGGGGTTCTTTTTCTGCGCCGGTCTGGGTGTTGACCATACGGGTGTCGTGGTAGCCGGTGGCGCAGGCCGCGAGCAGTGCAGCGAACAGGGCCACCATAGCAAATTGCAATTTTCTCATCGTTCCATCCTCATTCTGTTTGGCAGGTCACTGGGGGCAGCCTGCGTTGTCCTTGCCTTCTCAGAAGTTGTAGGTGGTGCTCAGGGACAGATAATCCCGGTCGTTGACCACGCTGTACTTGGCATCGTTATAAGTGGTGTAGGACAGGTCGGCGCTGAGTTTCTTGTAGCTCATGCCCACGCCCAGACCCAGGCTGCGTTCGTCTTCCTGCAGGGCGTCATCGCTGGAGTAGCCTTCCACGCCATGTTTCATGGTCAGCGACGGGGTCAGCGCTACCGGGCCAATGACGTTGGCATAGGTGGATTTGAGCGTCAGTTGGTAACCCCAGCTGAAGTCAGTTACATAGCCGTCCTCACCCAGCTCGCCAACCCCGAAGTTGGTGTGGCGTCGGAAGCGCATGTCTTCCTGATCCGGCAGGTCGGAGATGAATTCCGAGCCTATCTGAGTTGAGACGATGGTTTTCTGTGCCCCCAGCAATTTGGGGATGACCGTGGTAAAGGTCACTTCGGCACGCTGAATATCGAACTCCTGGAAGCCGGTGACTTCGTTGCCGGAGCCGTAGACGTAGTCGATGGTGTCCTGGGGAACGGTGGCAAACCCTTGTGCGGCCGCTGCCGGCACGCCATTGGCTTCCAGCACCCGTGCGGTTGTCAGATCCGGAGTGTTGATCTGGACTGGCATATCCGGGAGGTAGCTCAGGTTCATGGCCAGATTGCCGACACCCTCAAAGGTTTTGTCGGCGGTCAGGCCTATCACCTGAATATCTTCCGGGTATTCATAGAAGTAGGCGATGTCGTTGCCAGCAGTAATCCCTTGCGCCAGCGGGCTGTCTTCCTTGGTCACCGAGTAGATCGGCAGACGCATATGATAGTTCAGGAAGTAGGCGCCCACCTTGGCCTTGGATTTCGGGAAGGCATAGTCGAATTTCAGCCCGTATTGGCCGCCATCATCCGGCTCTTTTTCGTCCCGGCGTGGAATGTAGACGCCATTTTCAAAGGCGGTCTTGTTGGGAATGATCACTGAGCTGGAGAAGGTGGCGTTACAGCCGACGGCGGTGTTGTCGAGGGTGGAAAAGAAGGTGCCACAGCCATCCAGGTTCGCGGCCCGCCACTCATACTGGTAGAAGGACTTCATGGAGAGCCGGTCGGTAAACGTGTAGTCGGCGGTCACCATGCCTGCGGGCTTGAGGAACTCGGTGTACTCGGCACCGGGGCGGTGCAGGGCGGCCAGGTCGATGGCGTTCAGCGCACTGAGGGAGCCACGGGAATACAAGCTGCGCCCCCACAGCAAAGTCTGACGACCCGCTTTCAGTTTCAGAGGCTGTTCGTTGACCTGGAAGGTGCCGTGGACAAAGACATCCTGAAAGGTGGCACCCTGGAATTTGGAGTTGCGATCAAAGCCGTCATCGCTGAGCGTTTCACCGCCGACAAATTCATTGGGGAAGTTGCCGTGAGGGACATCCTTCTCTTTCTGCACATAGTCGTACCAGCCCTTGGCACGCACAAACAGGCCATAGTTCTTGTACTGCAGGTTGACGTCGCCCACTGCCTTGGCAACGGCAGACACCACTTCGCCACCATCATAGTTCAGGTTGCCGTCGTCGGAGACGGCGGAACCAGAGGTGCCGCCGGGGGTGTCACCGGCAAACAGGTTTTCCTTGCGGGCAGACTCCATACGGGAAATAGCACCCACGGAGGCTTTCAGGTTCCATTTGACGCTGACGTCTTCATTGAACTGTTTTACGCCAGCCATGGCCGGGGCTGCGGCTGTCAGCAGGCCCAGAGCCAGGGCACTGCTGCAGCCAACAGCGATCGCTTTGCTTCGCATTATTTTGCTCTCCCACTACCCAGTGATGAGCCGGGTAGAAATTCCGTTTGTTGTTGTGAACGTTGTTGTAGCGCACTTGTTGTCACGCCCGGTCCCATCGGGCGTTAAAATCCTGATCCTCGCCTTTCATTTTTTTGGACAATGATTTCGAAAAGCGATGATTCGGATTCAATTCATACATACCGATGGGTATGTGGTCAAGACGGACCAAGGTCGAAGTTGAGGGAAAATGGGGAAAGAAAGGCCTGTTACTGGAATGAGTGCGGTATTTTTTATGGAGTTTTCGTGATTTAAAACCGAGTAAAAGAAACGATACTGAAGGTGGTGTTTACTGTTCGTGGGAATTCGTTACCCAGGGTAACAAATAAAAGGTGGTTTCATTTTAGTGGCATTTGTGAGCTTTGACACATTTTCTAAAGAATTCCATAGCAGAAAACCACAGCAAGACTTTGCCTGGCAATGGTCCCTGATCGTGAAGATAAAAAAAGGGCGCCGCGTGGCGCCCTGAAGGGGAAGTCAGAGACAGAAATCAGAACACTTCAAACAGGCCAGCGGCACCCATGCCGCCGCCAATGCACATGGTGACAACCACATATTTAACGCCACGGCGCTTGCCTTCAATCAGGGCGTGGCCAGTCATGCGGGCACCGGACATGCCGTAGGGGTGCCCGATTGAAATGGCGCCGCCGTTCACGTTGTATTTCTCCGGGTCGATGCCCAGGCGGTCGCGACTGTACAGGCACTGGCTGGCAAAGGCTTCGTTGAGCTCCCAGATGCCGATATCGTCCACGGTCAGGCCAAAGCGCTTGAGCAACTTGGGTACCGCGAACACCGGGCCGATGCCCATTTCGTTCGGGTCGCAGCCGGCCACAGCCATGCCGCGGTAGGCGCCCAGCGGTTGCAGGCCCAGTCGTTCGGCCTCTGCAGCTTCCATCAGCACGCAGGCGCTGGCGCCGTCGGATAGCTGGGACGCGTTACCGGCGGTGATGAAGCGGCCTTCCTGAACCTCCTGTCCGCCCTTGAAGACCGGCTGCAGGGATTGCAGGCCTTCCAGGGTGGTTTGCGGGCGATTACCTTCGTCTTTGCCCAGAGTGACTTCCTGATCGGAAACCTCTTTGGTTTCCTTGTTCATCACTTTCATGACAGTGGTCATGGGGGCGATTTCGTCATCGAATTTGCCGGCTTCCTGGGCAGTGGCGGTGCGCATCTGGGACTGGTAGGCGTATTCGTCCTGAGCATCGCGAGATACGTTGTAGCGGTCAGCGACGATTTCGGCGGTTTCCAGCATGGACATGTAGATGTCCGGGCGATGCTGTTTCAGCCACGGATCGGCGGCGCGGAAAGTGTTCATCTTGTCGTTCTGGACCAGGGAAATGGACTCCAGGCCGCCGGCCACGGCCACGTCCATGTTATCGACAATGATTTCCTTGGCGGCAGTGGCAATGGCCATCAGGCCGGAGGCGCACTGACGGTCCATGGACATGCCGGACACGCTGGTGGGCAGGCCGGCACGCAGGGCGCACTGGCGGGCCACGTTGCCGCTGGTGCTACCCTGCTGCAGAGCGGCGCCCATGATCACGTCCTGAATAGTCTCCGGGTCGATGCCGGCGCGCTCCACGGCGTGTTTGATGGCATGGCCACCCAGCGCCTGGGCCTGAGTGTCGTTGAAGGCGCCCCGGTAGGCTTTGCCAATAGGGGTGCGGGCGGTGGAAACGATGACGGCTTCTCTCATGATGCCTCTCCAGATTGATATTCGGTCGATGTCTCGCTGCAGGAGTTTGCCTGCAGCCGGTTGATCAGCTGCTGCGTTTAACCCAGCTTGATGCCTTTGGCCTGGGCAGCCTTGGTGAGAATCTTGGTGACATGGTCGCCGCCGGCGAGAATTTCCCGGGCGTTGTCCATGTTGCCAATCTGTGCGAAGTGGGCGGCGACGCCATCCACATTTCGCTCGTCTTCATTCAGGTAGACGCCTTCGCTTTCCATCAGGCGAACCATGGCGTAGCAGCCGGCGCCTGCCAATACGATGCGGTGGGTCGGCGCCTTGTTACTGCACAGGAACAAGACTGCCGGGGTGATTTCCTTTGGCTCCAGCATGGCCAGCACTTCCGGGGGCATCAGGTCTTCAGTCATGCGCGTGGCGGCAGTGGGGGCAATGCAGTTGACCTTGATGTCGTATTTTTCCCCTTCAATACAAAGGGTATTCATCAGCCCGGCCACGGCCATCTTGGCGGCCCCGTAGTTGGCCTGGCCGAAGTTGCCGTACAGGCCGGATGTGGACGTGGTCATGACGATACGGCCGTAGCCCTGTTCGCGCATGATTGGCCATACCGCCCTGGTGCAAATTT
Source organism: Alcanivorax sp. UBA3183 (assembly GCF_002364155.1). Lineage (NCBI taxonomy): Bacteria > Pseudomonadati > Pseudomonadota > Gammaproteobacteria > Oceanospirillales > Alcanivoracaceae > Alcanivorax > Alcanivorax sp. UBA3183. Next base: position 45,641 of record NZ_DEXN01000013.1, on the reverse strand, counting down.
CGGAGCCGGTCAGGTGAACGGCGACCACCTTGTCCCAGTCGTCCTGGGTCATTTTCACAAAGCTCTTGTCGCGCAGGATGCCGGCGTTGTTGATCAGCACATCAATGCGGCCCCAGGTGTCCAAGGCCTGTTTCACCATGGCGTCCACCTGTTCCGGGCTGGACACATCGGCGCCGTTGGCAATCGCTTCACCACCGGCGGCCTGGATTTCAGCCACTACCTGCTCGGCAGCTTCGCTGGAACCACCACTGCCATCGCGAGCACCGCCGAAGTCATTGACCACGACCTTGGCGCCCAGACGCGCCAGCTCTAGCGCATGGCATTTTCCCAGGCCGTTACCGGCGCCGGTGACGATGGCTACCTGGTTATCAAAACGGATTGTCATGCTTCTCTCTCCCAATAATCTTCATCAAATACCCTTTTGTAGGAGCGTCGCTCTCGGCGCGAACCGGAACGAAGTGCATAAACCCAAAACCTGAAAGGCGGACTTACCACAGAGGGCACAGAGATCACTGAGGAAAAGACAGGTTTTCTCGGTGTGCTCGGTGTGCTCTGTGGTGAAAAGGCTTTTGATTCTGGGTTCGGTTATCGCGCCGCGAGCGACGTTATGCGCTTCGCTTACCCTACGGGCCGACCTACGGTCGTTACTCCGCTGCGCTACGTTCCTACAGCGGCCTGTTAAATCAAGCTGGTACAATCGCCAGGCTCAGCCATTCGGCGATCAGAGCGGGTTTATCCTGCCCTTCGATTTCCACTTCCACACCATGGCGCAGTTGCCATTCTTTATCGGAGCGCTGCTTCACTTCCAGCAGGGTGAATTTGCCGCGCACCTTGCTACCCTCGCGCACCGGGTTCATGAAGCGCACCTTGTCGAAGCCGTAGTTGATGCCCATTACCTGGCCCTTGATAGTAGGCAGCACGTCCATGGCCATGGCGGACAGCAGCGACAGGGACAGGAAGCCGTGGGCGATGGTGGCGCCGAAAGGGCTTTCCTTTGCGGCCCGTGCCGGGTCCGTGTGGATCCATTGGGGATCTTCGGTCAACTCAGCAAAGCCGTCGATGCGCTGCTGGTCCACGGTGCGCCATTGGGACACGCCCACAGCTTCACCGGTTTTTGTCTGCAGTTCCTCAATCGTAATCTGCGCTCTGCTCATGGGGCTCTCCCTAATAGTGGCGCGAACGCGCCATATTTTCAGAATATTATTTCAAAAATAACAGTATGGGAGTGGCGTAACTGGCCGTAAAGGGTGAAAAGCGCCATGAAGGGCGAGAATTCCGTCACTGCTGTGCGGGAGGGTCAATGGTGAGGGGCCCCGGGTATGTCACTATTTTCCGATAAAATTGGTCTGCACCGTGATTGAGGAGCACCATGCCAGAACAAAGTGAAGCCCTGCTTACCGATCCCCGTGATGCGATTCTCGATGCGGCGGCCCTCTGTTTTATGGAGAGGGGTTTCAATGCCACCAGTATTGATGACATTGCCCGGCGTCTTTCTGCGACCAAGGGGATGGTGTATCACTACTTCGATTCCAAGGCGCAGCTTTTCTTCGAGATCCATCACCGGGCCATGGACGCGCTTTTTGAAGAGCTGGAACCGGTGGTCGGTTCCGATCTTCCTGCTCCGGAACGTTTTACGGAAATGGCCCGCTGCTATGTGCGCACCCTGATCCGTACTCAGCCTTACCAGCGTACCGTTTCGGAAGCGGTGCAGATGTTGCTGCGCAGCAGCACCACCGAGGCCCAGCGTGCCCAGCTCGAGCGCTTGCAGGAGCGTCGCAAGCGCTGCGAGGGCCTGTTCCTGACCGTGCTGGAAGAGGGCATCGCCAATGGAACCATGCGTGCAGCACGACCGAAGATGTCCATCAAGCCCGTCTTCGGCGCCATGAACTCGGTAATCAACTGGTACCAGCCCCGCGACTCGGAAACGCCGGCACAGCGGCAGGGTGTGGTGGATGAGGTGGTGCTGGTGGCACTGCGTGGAGTGATGAAAAATAGTTAACAGTTGATAGTTGTCAGTTGACAGCTACACGGGAAAATTTGATCGCGTTTTTAACGCCGGAGCCGCGCCTATAACCATGTCGTTGCCTTCGGCGTTTTTCATATAGAGAAATTCTTGCCTGGGGTTTCGCTGTCAACTTTCAACTGTCAATTATCAACTTCCTTTTAGGAATTTAGAAAACCGCTCCCTTGTGTCCTCGCTGAACATCCGCTCGGCAAACAGCACACTTTCTTTTTCGATCTGGCTCTTAATGGCTGCGTCGCTCTGGCGCAGCAGTTGCTTGGTCATGGCCATGGCTGTTGGAGATTTTTCTGCCAGTCGCTGGGCCAGAGCCTGGGCGGTGGGCTCCAGTTCGTCAGGAGTGACCCGGTAGGCGACCAGGCCGCAGCGCTCCGCTTCCTCCGCTGTCAGGGTATCGCCGGCCAGTAGTAGGCGGTTGGCATTCTGGCGACCTATCAAAGCGGGGAGCAGCAGGCTGGAACCCGCTTCCGGCACTAGCCCCAGGTTAATGAACGCGGTCTGGAAGCGGGCATCGTCGGCGGCCACCACCAGGTCCGCATGGAGCAGCAGGGTAGTGCCGATGCCGGTGGCGTTGCCCTGCACGCCAATCACCACTGGCTTGTCCAGGGCCATCAGGGCATGCACCAGCACCATGGCGGGGCTGAGCTTGCCGCTATCCCGGCTGGCCGGGTCCGCGTTGAGGAAATCGCCGATATCGTTGCCGGCGCACCAGGCACGGCCGTTGCCGGTCAGCAGTAACACATGCAGATCGTCCCTTTCTGCCAGATGGTTTACGGCACGGGTCAGGTCCTGGTACATGCTGGCGGTCATGGCATTGAGCTTGTCAGCCCGGTCCAGCGTCAGATGCAGGACGGCACCGTTTTCACTGGCCTGAACAAAGCCATTGGTGAGGGTCAGATCTGTCATGAGGGGGCTCCGGCTGTTAGAGGGCAGGAATCGAAGGTATCGGAACACTATTCCGAATAACAGCCAAATCGCCATGCAGCATATTCATTCTGCCGGATTCAAAATATCAATTTCACTAACTCAAGGTGCTGCACTAGGCTGGGATCATTGCTAACCGATCTCTTGCCAGCTGTAAGGATTTCACATGGCCCAGTTCTACCTCGTCCGCCACGGACAGGCATCGTTCGGCACCGACAACTATGACCGCCTTTCGGAACTCGGCCACCAGCAGGCTCGCTGGCTGGGGGAGTATTTCGCCGAACGGGACATGGGCTTCGATGCGCTGCTCTCCGGGGATCTGGTGCGCCATCGGGAAACCGGTGCCGGAATCTGTGAAGGGCTGGGCGTGGCGTTGCCGGAAGATATTCACGCCGGGCTTAATGAGTTCGATTTCCAGTCTATCGTTGATGCCTACCTGAGCCAGTATCCGGAACAGGCCCCCGGTGAAGGGGCGCCAGTGGCGGCATTCTACAAGGCGCTGAAAACGGCCATGAAGCACTGGCGTCTGGACGAGCTCACCGGTGATCTACCGGAAACCTGGCAGTCCTTTTCTGACCGGGTGCTGGCGGCCCGCAACCATATCCAGAAAGAGTACAGCGACAAGGACCGCGTTCTGATCGTCAGCTCCGGTGGCGCCATGGCCATGTTTCTCAAGCATGCCCTCAACGCCGCCGATGACACCGTGGTGGAACTGAATCTGCAAATTCGCAACAGCAGCGTGACCCACGGCTTTTTTAATAACAAGGTGGTGCGCATGGCCAGTTTTAACAATGTGCCGCACCTGGATCGTCCGGATCGCTTTGAAGCCATTACTTACTTTTAACGCAGCACAAAGACTGTAACGAATAAGCAAACAAGGGAGAGCTACATGGATTTTCAATACACAGAAAAAGTGCAGGACCTGATCAACCAGGTACGTCATTTCATCAATACCGAGATTCGCCCGGTGGAAGGGCTTTATCACGAACAGCTGGAAAAAAGCCCCTGGGAAACCCCGCCGGTAATGGAAGAGCTGAAAGAGAAAGCCCGGGCCAAGGGGCTGTGGAATCTGTTCCTGCCCAAGGAATACGGGGATTACAGTGCCGGTCTTAGCAATCTGGAATACGCGCCGCTGGCCGAGGAAATGGGCCGTAGCCGTATTGCCTCGGAAGCCTTTAATTGCGCCGCGCCGGATACCGGCAATATGGAAGTGCTGGCCAAGTACGGCAATGAGCAGCAGAAGAAAGACTGGCTGCAACCGCTGCTGGAAGGCCGTATCCGCAGTGCCTTTGCCATGACCGAGCCGGAAGTGGCGTCGTCCGATGCCACCAATATCGAAACCCGCATTGAGCGTGACGGCGACGACTACGTGATCAATGGCCGCAAGTTTTATATCAGCGGAGCCATGCGCAAGACCTGCGAGATCATGATCGTGATGGGCAAGACCGATCCGGACAATCCGAATCGCCATGCGCAGCAGTCCCAGATTCTGGTGCCCACCAACACCCCCGGGGTCAATATCGTGCGCCCGATGCAGGTGTTTGGTTACAACGACGCGCCGGAAGGCCATGCGGAAGTGGTCTTTGACAACGTACGGGTGCCCAAGGAAAACATGATCCTGGGTGAAGGGCGTGGCTTCGAGATTGCTCAGGGCCGCTTGGGCCCGGGCCGCATCCACCACTGCATGCGCCTGATCGGTGCCGCCCAGGAATCCTTCGAACTGATGGCCAAGCGTGTCAATGAGCGTGTGGTGTTCGGCCAGCCCATGAGCAAGCAGGGCTCAGTGCGTGAAGATCTGGCTCGTTCCTACTGTGAAATCGAGCAGGCACGGCTGATGACCTTGAAGGCGGCAGACACCATGGACCGCGAAGGTAACAAAGTCGCCAAGGATTTGATCGCTATGATCAAGGTGGTTGCACCCAATATGGCGTTAAATGTGATTGATCGGGCGATTCAGGTCCACGGGGCGGCGGGGCTGAGCCAGGATACTCCGCTGGTCAACTTCTTCAGCTATGCCCGCACCTTGCGGCTGGCGGATGGACCGGATCAGGTGCACATGATGCAGCTGGGCCGCAACCTGGCCAAATACTTCGCCTGAGAAGCGGTGTTTGCCCGGGGTGTTTATTGCACTCCGGGCTTTGCCTATTGCGCAGCAAACAGAATAACAGGAGAGCTCCATGTCCCAGGTGGATACGCTGGATACACAGAAACTGGCCGAATACCTTGAACAGCAAATCGATGGCTTCAAGGGGCCCATCGAGGCTGACAAGTTCGAAGGCGGTCAGTCCAACCCCACCTTCAAGATCACTACACCGTCCGGTGCCTATGTGTTGCGCCGGCAGCCGCCGGGCAAGCTGCTCAAGTCTGCCCATGCGGTGGATCGCGAGTTCCGCGTCATGGCGGCGCTGAAAGATACGGATGTACCGGTGCCACGGGTACTGCATCTGTGCGAAGACAGGGACGTGATCGGTTCCATGTTCTACGTCATGGAGTTCTGTGAAGGACGCATTCTGTGGGGCGCCTCTTTGCCGGAAGCCGGCGAGGGCGAGGCAGGCAACGCCACCCGCGCCGCCATGTACGAAGAGATGAATCGTGTGCTGGCGGCCCTGCACAGCGTGGATCTGGACGAGGTGGGCCTGGCGGATTACGGCAAGCCCGGCAACTACTTCGAGCGGCAACTGGGCCGCTGGACTCAGCAGTACGAAGCCTCCAAGTTGCAGGACATCCCTGCCATGGATGAGTTGATCGCCTGGTTGCAGGCCAACCAGCCGGAAGACGACGGCCAGGTATCGCTGGTTCATGGCGACTACCGGCTGGACAACATGATGTGGCACCCCAGCGAGCCGAAGGTCATCGCGGTGCTGGACTGGGAGCTGTCCACCCTGGGGCACCCGCTGGCGGACCTGGCCTACCAGTGTATGGGCATGCGCATGCCACAGCGGGGCGCCAAGATGGCGGGCCTGCAGGGTGTGGATCGTAAGGCTCTGGGGATCCCCACTGAAAAAGAATATGTCGATCAGTACTGCCAGCGTCGCGGCATCGACCGCATCGACAACTGGGAATTCTATCTGGCCTTCAGTTTCTTCCGTCTTGCTGCCATCTGTCAGGGTGTGGCGAAACGTGCTGTGGATGGGAACGCGTCCAGCAAAGAGGCGTTTCAAGTCGGTGCGCTGGTCGACCCGTTGGCATCCATGGCCGTACAGATCATCAAAGAAGGGGCGTAAGCCCCATTGTAGGAGCCATGCTTGCATGGCGAATTGGCAGTCGCTCCGGTTCGCCCTGCAAGCATGGCTCCCACCGTATTGTTTTTTGCTTTTTTCGGGAGAGTAGTAATGAGTACCAAGCTGTTTAACCTTGAGGGCAAGATTGCCCTGGTCACCGGCGCCAGCCGGGGAATTGGTGAAGAGATTGCCAGACTGCTGGCGGAGCAGGGCGCCCACGTGATTGTCTCCAGCCGCAAGATCGATGGCTGTCAGGCGGTGGCGGATGCGATCAAGGCAGACGGTGGTAGTGCCGAAGCCTTTCCCTGTCATATCGGAGAGATGGCGCAGATCCAGGCGATCTTTTCCCATATCCGTGATGTGCACGGCAAGCTGGATATTCTGGTCAACAACGCCGCGGCCAATCCCTTCTTCGGGCATATTCTGGATACCCCGGTGGACGCTTTCGACAAGACTGTGGATGTGAACCTGCGTGGTTACTTCTACATGTCCGTAGAGGGCGCCAAGCTGATGCGCGAGCACGGTGGAGGCGCCATCGTGAATACGGCATCCGTGAATGGCCTCACTCCGGGCGACATGCAGGGTATCTATTCCATCTCCAAGGCGGCGGTGATCAGCATGACCAAATCCTTCGCTCAGGAATGCGCTCAGTTCAATGTGCGGGTGAATGCGTTGCTGCCGGGCCTGACCAAGACCAAGTTTGCCGGTGCCCTGTTTACCAACGAGGACATCTATGATTCCGCCATCAGCCAGATCCCCATGCGCCGCCATGCCGATCCGAAAGAGATGGCGGGCACCGTGCTGTATCTGGTCTCCGATGCGTCCAGTTATGTGACCGGGGAATGCGTTGTGGTAGACGGTGGCATGACCATCTAAATAGCTACGAGCTACGAGCTAC